>NZ_JBFUIQ010000087.1:0-17256 GCF_056401795.1 Peribacillus sp. P4_D6 | reverse complement strand
CCATTCGTATTTGGCGGGGATGAACCGATAGAGTTGACGTCCAGCCAATCGAAGGCAATCAATGAATTGAAGATTCCCGGGGTCTTTGCCGTGAATGAGAAATTATATCATGATCGAATGCCTGCAGCACAATTGATCGGAACGACGAATATATCTGATGCGGAAAAGAAAAAACGTTATCCGGACATGAATTTATCTCCTGAAACGAAAATAGGCAATACGGGACTGCAAAGGACCTTCGATGAGTTCTTGCTTTCCGCTGGGGAATCGAAGCTCGTTTTTCACGTGGACGCCAGCGGAGGACCGATGTTCGGTGTCGATGTTAAATATGTAGAACCAGCAAATCCGCTTTACCCGGTGAAGGTCATGACGACGATCGATAAAGAAATTCAGGAGAAAGCGGAGAAGCTCGTCGATGAACGCGGGATAAAAAAAGGCGGTCTCGTCCTGATAGATATCGAAAAAAGTGAAATCGTCGCCATGGTATCACGTCCGGCGCTTAATATAAAAGATCCAAATGGCGAAGGGGCCGTCAATATGATGCTGACTCAAAAAACGCCGGGTTCCGTCTTTAAAACGGTCACGGCAGCAGCGGCCATCGATTATGAAGCGGCCAGTCCCACCAGGACATTTAACTGTAATTTGACGATAGACGGCAAAACGGATAAACAGAGGGAACTGGGCGTACTTAATTTTGAAAATAGCTTTGCCCAAAGCTGTAATAGGACGTTTGCCGAATTGTCACAGGAAATAGCGGAGAAGGATCCGGACTTTTTGGACAAATATGCAAAAATGTTAGGGCTGGTTGGTGAAACGGGCTGGCAGGGGGACGTATATCACACGGAAGTCACTCAGCTGCATCATGAACAAACAGGAAAGGTCTGGCATGATGACGATTTAAAAAAGGATCCCAAAATGGTTGCCAAAACGGCAATTGGCCAGCAGGATGTCCAAACGACGCCGCTCGCGATTGCGAATATGATGGCAACGATTGCCCGCGGCGGCAAGAAGGAACAGGTCAAAGCCGTTTCCAAGGTCGAATTTAACAATAGTACGACCGTAGTCGATTTTCCCAATCAAAGCATTGGCGGCGAGAAACTGTCACCCTATACAGCGATGAAGATGCAGCATCTTCTTAGGAAGGTCGTGACGGAAGAGAAAGGGACGGGCGCCTCCTTGAGAGATTTGCCTGTGGAGGTCGCCGGCAAGTCCGGGACAGCTCAGACCAATATCGAAAAAGGGGAGCTCAATAAATGGTTTGCAGGCTACTTTCCATATAAAGATCCCAAATATGCTCTTGTTACCGTAAGTTTTGAAACGAAGGAAAACAGTTCCAGCATGACGCCTCTTTTTTCAGATATTGTAAAAGTCCTGTACTCGAAGGACCAGGACATTAGCGAGAATTGACGAAAAGTGTAGGAAACCCTTCCCTTCTATCTCTGGCTAAATCATGTTAAAATGAGGCAGTAAGAAATGGTAAGGGGAGGAATGGACCTTGGGCTCACGTTTCAATCAGAGAGATCAAAAAAGAAAAGTAAATAAAATATATAATATTGCAATCACCATCGTTTCCATTTTAATCGTCATTGTCGCAGTCTCGATTTTCTTAAGTGATGGTGGCACCGAAACAAAAAAAGCCACGACTGAACCAAAGCAAGTCGCCGAGACAGAAAAAGGGAAAGTAGTGGACAAACCTTCTGGCAAAGAGGAAGAAACGGATTCAGAGAAGGAAGACGCARTAGGTGATAGTGAAGCAACAAAAGAGGATGCCGAAAAAGAAGATAGTAAAGCAACAGAGGAAGATGCAGAAGAGAAGGCTGAAGATGATGCAGATTCAGAAAAAGCAGGAGATGCCCAACTTGTGGAAGTGGAAGGCAGCGGCGATGGCAATGTTGCGTCTGCATATACAAGTGAGAGTTGGAAACCAGTAGGAACGGAGCAATCCGGGGAGCACACTACCAGCTTCGAAAAGGGCTCGGTCGATTGGAATGAAATGAGTAAAGCGATAGCAAGCGGAGCTGGAATCGATGAAGGCAATATGAAGCTATGGTGGCTGCAAAACGGCGGTTCGTCGACCACGGCAATCGGTACGGTTTCTGAAGGAGACAACCCTAAAACATTCCGGGTTTATATTGAATGGGTGGACGGATCAGGTTGGAAACCTGTAAAAGTCGAAGAGCTGAAGACAAACGATAAAAGATAATGTTCAGAAAAAATGTATATACGAAAAACCCCCGAAAGGTATTCCGCTTTTCGGGGGTTTTTCATGGTGATCATTTTTTAGCTTTAAAGTGGACGACTGCACTATAAAAACGTCTGCCTTCTTCACTTACATACATTTGGTGTGACACGGATTCCACCTGAAGCATGATTGCTTTATTGATTTCAATTTGTGATTGGATTTTTTCTTCAAGATTCTTGATGCTTTCTGCCTCGAAAAATTCTATTTTATCTTCGAATAAGTTTAAGTCGAGTTGAAAACTCATGACTATTCCCCTCCAACATTCAGATACTGTTAGTTTACCACCATTTTGTCCGAATCTGAACCTAATGAATTTGCCTAAAAACAAGAACTGTTTCTCTGTTTATTTCATATTATGCTTATAGGTTTTATTATCTTATTATAAAAGGTGATTAAAAATGGGCAGAGAATTTATCGATTTATTTGAAGAATGGTCGAAATCGTATGATGATACGGTTGGTGGACACGATATTGAGTATCAAGAGGTTTTTAAACATTATGATGGCATATTGGACAGCGTCACCAATCGGGCTTTTGGTCATGTGCTGGAGTTCGGGGTGGGTACCGGGAATTTGACGGAAAGACTTTTGAAGAAGGGCCTAAAGGTATCGGGAATAGAACCTTCTCCTGCGATGAGGGAAATAGCGGTAAGCAAGCTGAGCGGAAAAACAGAAATTGTAGATGGTGATTTTATCGATTTTCCGAAGCCGGAACAGGTTGATTCGATTGTGAGTACGTACGCGTTTCATCATTTAACCGATGAAGAAAAAGAAAAAGCGATAGCCAACTATGGAAAGTTACTGAATACTGGTGGTAAAATAGTGTTTGCTGATACAATGTATCAATCAAAGGAAGCTCATGAACGAGCGATTCAAGATGCAAGGCAGGCAGGCTTTCATAATTTGGCGAACGATTTGCAAACGGAATATTATACTACGATTCCTTTTTTGGAAAAAGTGCTTGAAGCAAATGGATATAAAGTGAACTTCGAGCGCTGCAATCAATTCGTCTGGATCATGGAGGCGGAAAAATTATAGGAAGAGGTTTTTACTAATGAAGGTAGCCATAATCGGAGCAATGGAAGAAGAAGTTACGATTTTACGTGATAAATTGGAAGGGTTGGAGCAGGTGACCATTGCCGGTTCCGAGTTCAATACAGGCACACTGAATGGTATCGAGGTCATTTTACTTAAATCGGGTATCGGTAAAGTGAATGCGGCAATGTCCACTGCTATCCTGTTAGAAAAATTCAAACCGGATGCGGTCATCAATACTGGCTCTGCCGGCGGTTATCATCCAGATCTGAATGTAGGGGATGTGGTCATATCCACGGAAGTGCGGCACCATGATGTCGATGTGACGATTTTTGGATATGAATACGGTCAAGTCCCTCAGCTGCCTGCAGCTTTTACACCGGATGAAAAGCTTTTTGCAATCGCAGAAGAAGCAGCAAAAGAAATCGAGGATATACAAGTGGCGAAAGGGTTGATCGTGACGGGGGATTCTTTCATGAATGATCCTGTCAGGGTTGAATTCGTCAGAGGGAAATTCTCTGATTTATACGCGGTGGAAATGGAAGCGGCAGCCATTGCACAGGTAGCCTTCCAATTCAAAACACCGTTTGTCATCATTCGTTCCCTTTCGGATATCGCAGGTAAGGAGTCCAATATTTCCTTTGATAAATTCCTGGAAACTGCGGCTCTTCATTCAGCGGCACTGATTTTGAAAATGGTTGAAAAAATGAAATGAATGGTAAGTGATCAGCGGAAGCTTTTCTGCTGATCATTCTTTATTGCATAATCCTTATTAAATTGGTAGGATAACTATGAAAGGATGTCCGAATATGAAAGTCTTTAAAAATATTCATGAGCTGATAGGGGAAACGCCGATGATGGAAATCACCCATTTCCCGCTTCCGGATGAAGTCCGTATCTTTGCCAAACTGGAATACTTCAATCCGGGAGGCAGTGTGAAGGATCKGCTTGGTCAAGAACTGTTAGCCACAGCGCTGCAGACAGGGAAGGTGAAAAAGGGCGGGACGATCATCGAACCGACTGCCGGGAATACCGGGATTGGCTTGGCGTTGGCTGCGATAAACAGTGGGGTGGACGTGATATTTTGCGTTCCGGAGAAATTCAGTACCGAGAAACAGGAATTGATGCGTGCCCTTGGAGCGAATGTGATCCAAACCCCGACAGAGGAAGGGATGACAGGAGCAATCGCCAAGGCTAAGGCGCTGCTGGCTGAAATTCCGGGATCATATTGTCCCCAGCAGTTCGCCAACCCTTCCAATCCTGATGCCTATTATAAAACGCTGGGACCTGAAATATGGGAACAGATGGAAGGCGATGTGGATGTGTTTGTTGCCGGTGCCGGGACGGGCGGGACATTCATGGGAACATCGCGATATTTGAAAGAAAAGAACACTGCTGTCAAAACGGTCATTGTCGAACCAGAAGGATCGATTTTAAACGGCGGAAAAGCCGGACCCCATAAAACAGAGGGGATCGGGATGGAATTTCTACCCGCCTATATGGATGAAACGTATTTTGACGCAATCCATACGATAAGTGATCGTGACGCTTTCGATATGGTGAAGGAATTGGCGATTAAAGAAGGCCTTCTTGTCGGCAGTTCTTCCGGTGCGGCATTTGCAGCGGCCATGAAAGAAGCGGCCAAGGCTACCCCGGGGGCGAATATCGTCGTCATATTTCCGGATTCAAGTGAACGTTACTTAAGTAAAAAAATTTATCAGGGAGGAATGTAAAATGAGAAAAAAAACACAATTGATCCATGGCGGCATTTTTGGTGATGAACAAACAGGGGCGGTTTCGGTGCCGATTTATCAAGTGAGCACCTATAAACAGGATGGTCCGGGGAATCATCGGGGCTATGAATATTCCCGTACAGGCAACCCGACCCGCCATGCCCTCGAAGAATTGATCAAGGATCTCGAGGAAGGAAAAAGAGGTTTCGCCTTCGGATCAGGAATGGCAGCGATGACTGCGGTTATGATGCTGTTCAGTCATGGTGATCATGTATTGATGACAGATGATGTTTATGGAGGTTCTTTCCGGGTCATCACTAAAGTGCTTAACCGCTTTGGGGTGGAAGCTACGTTCATCAATACGAGTGACATACACTCGATCGAAAAAGAGATAAAGGACAATACGAAAGCACTGTTCATTGAAACTCCGACGAATCCATTATTGAAAATCACCGATTTGGAAGAAGTATCAAAAATAGCAAAAGAAAACGGCATCCTCACCATTGTGGACAATACCTTCAGTACGCCTTACTGGCAAAATCCGCTTTCACTTGGAGCCGATATCGTGCTTCATAGTGCAACGAAGTATCTGGGGGGACACAGCGATGTTGTAGCGGGTCTTGTCGTGGTGAATGATGAAAAGATTGGCAATGACCTTCATTTCATCCAAAACTCCACAGGAGGCGTGCTGGGGCCTCAGGATTCATGGTTGCTGATGCGAGGCATTAAAACGCTGGGAATCAGGATGGAAGAACATGAAAAAAACACATCTCAAATCGTTCGTTTCCTATCCGGGCATGAAGGCGTTTCGAAAATCTATTACCCAGGTCTTGAAAACCACCCAAATCATGATATTGCCAAAAAACAATCGCGTGGATTCGGCGGTATGGTTTCATTTGATGTCGGCAGTGCGGAAAAGGCCGAGTCCGTTTTGAACAAAGTGAGATACTTTACACTTGCGGAAAGTCTGGGGGCAGTGGAGAGCTTGATTTCCATTCCGGCTTTGATGACACATGCTTCCATTCCGGCTGAGCGTCGTGCAGAACTTGGGATAACGGATGGGTTGATTCGTATTTCAGTAGGTCTGGAAGATGTTGAAGACTTATTGGAAGACTTGGAACAAGCGCTGCAAGGATAATCGTTTAGGGACCCGAAATTCATAGCTGACTGCCATTATTTACACCCTGTCATTTGGAATAAATATGGTAGAATGAGATATCGATATCTTATTAGCTTGAAAGAAGGTGGAATGGCATGAAAAACCGCAAAAAACAAACGGCGGCAATGCTGCGTTCGAAAATGGTCGATTTTAAACAATTTGCGATCACTTTGTTATGTGTGGGTTCGTTCTTCTATATAGGAACCATCCTTCCCACTGGCGACAAAGCGATGATTGACACATATGTCTATATGGGAGCGACAATCATGTTCCTGGGCATATCCATAGTATTTTTCTCATTATCCAAAAAATATAAGAAGATCTTGGCCGAAATGGATGACCAGGACACTTTACAACAATAGAATCAAACCTTAGTTTAGACAAAGGGGTTTTATCTAAATTTCAAAACAAAGTCGTTGGAGCGGGTGTGCGAGACTCCTGCGGGAAAAGCGCGTCGAGGGGAGACCCCGCAGGCGCAAAAGCGCCGAGGGCGGACTGCCCGCGGAAAGCGAGTGCCTGAAGAGGAAATCGACGTTCGAGATTTTACAAACCCTCATTAAATCTGTAGACAAACTCGAGTTTGTCTACAGTCTGTCCTGATTCTTTTAAAGAATCAGGTTTTTTTTATTTTTCAATTGTTGTAGCCCATTAAGGGGCAGATTTATCATACGACTTACCTCCTTAAGGCAATAATGACTATTGAAAATGGGTAAAAAGATCGAAATTTTCAAATAAATAGGCAAAAGCCGTTTACAATTTCCAGATTTGTGGATATACTTACCAAGTAATAAAAAATATTCCAAAGGAGGTCGAAGAAAATGACATTGTATCTACATGGAGTCGTCGCAATCAGCCGGTCCGTTTCAAATGACAATCACATAACATTCGACCTGTGCCAAGCGGAATATTTCTAAAGCAATTTGGCTTTATTAATCATTCAGACATAGCGGCCGCAGGGAGAAGTGTTTTATCCTGCGGTCTTTTTATATTCTCTAAAAAAGCCCGCAGGAGGACGTAACTTTCTGCGGCCTTTTTATGCCTTTTTGTTGGGCCGCTCCCTTAAAGGAGGTGATATTATGACACTGAATATGCTTTTTTTCACAATCACGATTAAAATGAAAAAAATGACTGCCGAGGAATGTTTGCAACAGGAGAGAATCCACAAGATTCGAGAAGAACATCTAGATAAAGCGTTGAAGCATCGTCCTTTTTTCTAAAAACATATGAGGTAGGTATTCCGTTCATAAAAAAATTAAAGAAAGGTGGAGGTTAATATGTTGAACTTGTTTTACGTAAAAGGAGAGAAGCGTTGCTATTGGCAGGAGAAGGATACCGGCTAACGTATTTGCCGGTGCATGGCCAGCATTGTCATGGTTTGTATGTATAAGAACAGCGGAAAATGGCATTGGAAACGTGATGGATTGAAGAGATGTTGATCAAGATGGTCATGACGCTGATCAACTCGGAACGCCAACGTTAGATATGAATAGGTAAAATGGGAAAACTCGGCCTGATGGCCGAGTTTTTTCTTTGCCTGAATCAGCAGCACGGACCTGACCCACCATAACCAAATCCACATCCCGGCAACCACCAAAACCCGAAAATGAGCAATAAAATCAGGAGGACAATAAACAGGCCATAACCAAAGCCGTAACCGGACCCTGAATAACAAGGCGCAGGAGCCGGATAACCATAGCTGCATCCGTATGGTCCATAGTTATATCCCATCGCAAAAACCCCCTTTCCTAAAAAATTCCCTATCATTATATGAACATTTGCCTTCGTTCGTTTGGGAATTCATCCAGGCTGGTTTGAACATTTAACACTTTCACGATTTCTTTTAGCGGGACAGGCACGAACAAGCCCACTGTTGCATAGGTATGAATAGGGAAGCCAAAGAAACGGGGGATGAAGCCAATGCCCGGAATACTTACAGTTGTCGGTTATATTATCAAAGAATTTTACTTATTCGTTTCCTATGTGAAAAACAATGCTTTTCCCCAGCCCTTGTCATCTCAGGATGAAAAGAAATATCTGAAGCTTATGAGTGAGGGGGACGGTGATGCCCGTAACATCCTGATCGAGCATAATCTCAGGCTTGTTGCCCATATCGTCAAGAAATTCGAGAATACGGGCGAAGATACAGAGGATTTGATTTCGATTGGGACAATTGGTTTGATAAAGGCCATTGAGAGTTATTCGGATGGGAAGGGTACGAAGCTGGCCACATATGCGGCGCGATGCATTGAGAATGAGATATTGATGCATTTACGAGCGACAAAGAAAACAAAGAAAGATATTTCCCTGCATGATCCGATCGGTCAGGATAAAGAAGGAAATGAAATCAGTTTAATCGATGTACTGAAATCGGAATCGGAAGATGTCATCGATACGATTCAGCTCAATATGGAAATTGAAAAAGTGAAAAAGTATATTGATATTTTGGATGAACGCGAAAAGGAAGTCATCGTAGGCAGGTTTGGACTGGATTTGAAAAAGGAGAAAACCCAGAGGGAAATCGCTAAAGAGCTTGGCATTTCCCGCAGTTATGTATCAAGGATCGAAAAACGTGCTTTGATGAAGATGTTCCATGAATTTTACAGGGCAGAAAAAGAGAAGGAAAAGAAAGCTAAAGGATAGGAATGGTAAACAAAAAGAGTGCGGGGAAATTCCCCGCACTCTTTTTTTAATATTTATTTCTGATCAAATCTGTAAATGCATGATAAATCTCGATTCCCTGAAAAAGGAACAGACGTGAAGCGGTTAAAGAAAAGACCCCTACCATAATTAGTCGAAACCACATATGAATCACTCCTCCATTTTATTTTTTATAAAATGTCAGAGCGTGAGGCTACGTAATTCGCCTGATAAAAAACGGGACTGAGATATCGCCGTCGAAGATTCGAGGGAAAATAAAGAAAGCCCAAAATGGTAAATTCGAAAATGAGTATTACGATAAGTGACTGCCATGAACTAAAGGACGGCACGAAAGGCTGTTTCTTGTCGGCCTTATCCCAATGGTGAACATCGGTATGTTCTTCAATGGTTAGCTGCTGTGCATGATGGTGGAACTGTATGGGCAGTGTCCAAAGGAGCAGGATGATGGCAGACATGTGAATAAAGAATTTCATATGAATCAACCACCCCTTTCCCAAGATTATATTCATCATAACATGCTTTTAATCTGGGATATAGAAAAATGTTCTGAAAAATACTGAAAATTCCTTTTAATTAGAAAAATATTGAATGAACCTCTATAATGGGGTTAGTGATAAAAAGGGGGCAATTTAGTATGGGATATTCTATGACATGGGATTTGGATATCTTTTTTAAAGGGGGAAGCTCTTCTAAGGAGTTCCTGATTTTTTTAGATGAATTCAACGAAGAGGTAAAAGAATTGGACAGGCTTGTAAGCAATATCAATCCGGTAAGAAATGATGAATTCAGTTTAATCCAGGCATTTGATCTTTTTAAAAATACAAATATGAAATCTTCGCAGGCAGGTGCTTTCATTGGATGCCTGGAAGCTCAAAATGCGCAGGATAAGAAGGCTGGTCAGCTGCGGATCAAACAAATGAAGATAGTCGCTTCACTAAAAATGGTGTTAAGCAAGCTGGATGAAAAGTTGATGCAGCTTGATGATGCATTTTTCATGAAAATCCTCGAAAAAGAACCATTGAATGAATTGAAATTCGTATTGAATGAACGTCGGGAAAAGGCAAAGGAAAAGCTTTCCGTGAAGGAAGAATCATTAATCACCCAATTGGCCATGGACGGTTTTGAAGGTTGGAGCCAAATGTATGATACGATCGTCGGTTCAATGACCATCCCTTATAAGGGTGAAAAGCTTTCTKTAGGCCAAGCGGCGAATAAATTTTCTGATCCTGATGAAAGGACCCGGAAAGAATTATTTACTGCGTGGGAACAGGCTTGGGAGGAAAAAAGTGACCTGTTTGCCCGGACTTTGAACCATTTGGCTGGCTTCCGTCTCAGTGTGAATGAAAAAAGGGGCTGGGATGATATTTTGAAAGAGCCTCTTGAAATAGGAAGGATGAAAAAAGAAACCCTCGAAAGCATGTGGAATGTAATTGCCGATCATAAAGAGCCGCTTGTAAGATTTTTAAAAAGGAAAGCGGAGTTACTGGATTTRGATAAATTAAGTTGGGCGGATTTGGATGCACCGCTCGCTRTTACGGCAGAATCCAAAGTAATGGATTATCAAGAAGGTGCAGACTTCATCATCCAGCAATTCGCTAAATTCGGCTCTCAATTAGCGAACTTCACCCAAAAAGCTTTTGAAGACAGCTGGATTGAAGCTGAGGACAGACCAGGTAAGAGACCAGGCGGTTTTTGCACCGGCTTTCCATTGAATAAGCAGTCAAGAATTTTCATGACGTATTCGGGCACACCGTCCAATGTATCGACATTGGCTCATGAATTGGGACATGCATTCCATTCTTATGCGATGAGGGATATCCATCCATTGAATCGGTCATATGCAATGAATGTGGCGGAAACCGCTTCCACTTTTGCTGAAATGGTCGTAGCGGATGCAGCTGTTAAGGAAGCAGCCAGTGAGGAAGAAAAGCTGGTGCTTTTAGAAGATAAAATTCAGCGTTCCGTGGCATTATTGATGAATATCCACGCCCGCTACTTATTCGAAACTAGGTTTTATGACGAGAGGAAGCAAGGATATGTCAGTGCCGAACGGTTGAATGGACTGATGGTCGATGCACAAAAAGAAGCTTATGGCGATGCTTTAAGTGATTATAATCCAACTTTCTGGGCTTCAAAGCTCCATTTTTATATTACAGGTGTACCATTTTATAATTTTCCGTACACATTCGGTTACTTATTCTCATTAGGCATATACGCGAATGCTCTGAAAGAACCTGAAGGATTCGAAGAAAAATATATCGCTCTATTAAAGGATACCGGTTCCATGAAGGTCGAGGATTTGGCGGAGAAACATTTAGGCGTCGATTTAAAGACCCGGGATTTTTGGGAGGAAGCAGTCAATGCCTGCATGGAGGATGTAGAAGAATTCATGCGTTTGACCGACCCGTTAGTCCGAAAAGCATAAGATGGGTTTAGGTGGAATAGGAACAAAAGAAAGCGGATGTCCGGTTTAGGACATCCGCTTTTCTTATTAAACTTTCTTCAGTTTAAATGGACTGACCATGAGTAATGATAATATAATCATGAGGGATAAGAAAAAGACCGGATGGAAATACGGAATGGCTAAATAACTTAAAGTGGCGATGCAGCCCGCAACCGTAATGGGCACTCCAGTAAAATATCCATTGCTTTCACTTATATTGAAGCGGGCGAGACGAAACGCGCCACAGCCAATATAGAAAACCGTGAAGAGTGTGCCAGGTGCTCCGAATTCTATCAATATTCCTTGGTATAATAATAGAGCCGGTGCGACGCCAAAGGATATGATGTCACACATGGAATCAAGTTGCTTACCCAATTCCGATTCAATGTTGAATTTCCGTGCAACCATACCGTCAAAGCGATCTGCAAGGGCAGCCAGGAAGATTAAAAGCAAGCTTAAATTCAATTGACCGTGCATCACGGCAATTATCGCAAATCCACCAAGGGATAAATTAATTAAGGTAAGTATATTTGCTGTTTGTGCTTTCACTTTTTTAATGGTTTGATCTAGGGCGTGTAATAAAAACATCTTTTCACTCCTTTCAAGTGAAACAAATTAAAACAAAATATAGTAAACATAAGTATTTATTATATAATAATATTTTATTTAATACAATTTATGCAAGAGGATTTTAGAATAATTTTACAATTTTACAATTTGGAGTGGTTATATTTTGTTTCAGTCTTTGTATCGCGTTCTTATTGAACTGACGAATGGTCAGTATTCATCAGGTTTATTAAAACACTTTAGCCAATCTCGTTGGAGCAGGCCCTTAATTTTACTTTATGTAAAAACATTCAAGCTTAATACACAGGAATTTGGTAAGGAGTTAAAAGCATATACCAATTTGCACGAGCTATTTACAAGGCAGTTAAAGGCTGACGCGAGGCCAATTACGGCAGTTCCATCTGCTGTAGCTTGTCCCGTGGACGGTGTTCTTGAGGACTCAGGGGAGATACACGCTGATAAAAAGATCGTCGTTAAGGGAAAGGTATATTCAATGGAGGAAATGCTCGGGGATGAGCTTTTATTGGAAAAGTACTTAGGCGGCAAATATCTCGTGTTATACTTAAGCCCGAGTCATTACCATAGGATCCATGCGCCTATCAAGGGTTCCGTGGTCAAGCGATGGACGCTTGGAAGGAAATCATACCCCGTTAATAAATGGGGGATGAAATATGGAAAAGAGCCTTTATCAAAAAATTACCGGACAATAACTGAACTACAAAATGAGGCGGGAAATCTGGCAATGGTGAAAGTCGGGGCCATGTTCATAAATTCGATCGTCATTACTGATGCTTCGGATCAATTGGAAAAAGGGCAGGAGTTTTCTTATTTCAGCTTTGGGTCCACAGTTGTGCTTCTTTTTGAAAAAGGAAGTTTTGAACTTGAAGGAAACATATCCATACCCGCAGATGTCCGTGTAGGTGAAACAATCGGATTCATGAGAGCGGTCTAACTTCAAATATAAAATAAGAGGCTGACATTTGATGTCAGCCTATGTATTTCATATTAAAATATGGACCGGATTTTATGTGTTAGGGACCTTCGATGAATTTCCGTTTCTATGAGGCGGATGAAATCGGTACTCAACTTTAAATTCTGTGCTTTAAAATAGGATTCAAGCAACAGGTCATCAGATAGTTTTTGCATCAGAACGCCACTTAAGGGCTGCTCACCTCCAGTAGGGATTGCGAGGAATAATTTGGTGTTTACCTGCATATATTGATAAGTCTTCCTTGATGTACCCCTACTGTATCAGAAATAAACTTGGAGAACAATCGTTCTGTTATCCACAGATGAAAGTGGATAACCTGTGGTTAAGTTGTTTGCAAAGTGAACGAAATGGTGCCCATCAGTATGGAAAATGTTAGTAAAGTTATCCACAGGTTGAATAAATGAATTTTTTGTCGAAATCTTTTATGAATAATTAGTTCTTTGGTTCTGGTCTGCCTGCAAATTTCCCATTATTTAATGAAAAATGCCTTTCCATATCAGATAACATACATTATGATGTTTCTTTACCGTCAGCCATTCTTTCCTAATTTTTTTTGAAAGTGGGCTGAAAATTCGATATGATGGAAACGGTAAATTTTAATGAAAATATAGAGGTGCCAATATGCTTAAATTATTTTTGCCGAGTGAACATGTTAAAAGCATTTTTAATATAGATCCTCAAGAATTGAAAAAAAGAGGGATTAAGGGCGTCATTACCGATTTGGATAATACTCTCGTTGAATGGGACAGGCCGACTGCCACCCCCGATTTAATCAAATGGTTCGACAATATGCGGGATCATGGGATTTTAGTGACGATTGTGTCCAATAATAATGAAAATCGGGTTCGGGCTTTTTCCGATCCGCTTCACATTCCATTTATCTTCCAGGCCAGAAAACCGATGGCAAGGGCTTTCCATAAAGCCCGTAAGACAATGGGGTTGAAATTAGAAGAAACGGTGGTAATCGGCGATCAGTTATTGACGGATGTATTGGGAGGGAACAGAGGCGGGTTTCATACGATCTTAGTGGTTCCTGTCGCACAAACCGACGAATTCAGAACAAGGATCAATCGTTATTTTGAAAGTAAGATCATGGCGTTTTTTAAACGAAAAGGAATGATAGAATGGGAGGATCACAATTGAACAATCATCAAGAATTAGTGTGCATCGGCTGCGGTGTGAAGGTCCAGACTGAAGATCCGAAGGAGTTGGGCTTTGCCCCTAAATCGGCTCTGGAAAAAGAGAGCATCGTTTGTCAGCGCTGCTTTAAATTGAAACATTATAACGAAGTTCAGGATGTATCCTTAACAGACGATGACTTCTTGAAAATCTTGAATAAAGTAGGCGAAACCGACTCTTTAATCGTCAAAATCGTCGATATTTTTGATTTCAATGGAAGCTGGCTGCCTGGCCTTCATCGATTTGTAGGAAGAAATGATGTTCTTCTGATCGGAAATAAGGTCGATTTATTGCCTAAATCGGTAAAACCGAACAAGTTGATCAATTGGATGAAGCAATCGTCGAAGGAATTGGGTCTTAACCCGATCGATGTCCTGCTTGTCAGTGCGGAAAAGGGAAAGCACATACTTGAAGCGGCGGATGCGATCGAGCGGTATCGCAGAGGAAAAGATGTCTATGTGGTGGGCTGTACGAATGTAGGAAAATCGACTTTCATCAACCGTCTTATAAAAGAAGTGAGCGGTGAAAGTGATATCATCACGACTTCCCACTTCCCTGGGACTACCTTGGATATGATTGAAATTCCTTTGGATGATGAACAGGCATTGATCGATACACCTGGAATCATTAATCATCATCAAATGGCTCACTATGTGGACAAACGGGACTTCAAGGTGATTATGCCGAAAAAGGAAATCAAGCCGAGAGTGTACCAACTGAATGAAGGGCAGACGCTATTTTTTGGAGGGTTGGCCAGGTTGGACTATGTTTCAGGCGGAAGGCGTTCATTGACTTGCTACCTTTCGAACGAATTGAATATTCACCGTACGAAACTGGAAAATGCCGATGAATTGTATAAAAACCATGCCGGGGAATTACTGACTCCCCCACGGCCGGAACAAATCGAGGAATTTCCGAAGCTGATTCCACATGAATTTTCCTTGAAAGATGGTAAAATGGATATTGTGTTTTCTGGTCTTGGCTGGGTGACGGTCAATGAGCCAGGGGCGAAAATCGTTGCACATGTTCCAAAGGGCGTCAATGTGATCGTTCGCAAATCATTAATCTAAATATAGGGGTCGTCTAGTCTATGAAAAAGATATATGGGGTAATGGGAGATCCAATTGCACATTCGATGTCACCGGACATTCATAATGATGCATTTGAAAAAGAAAATATAGAAGCGGTTTATCACCATTTTCATGTGACGAAAGAAGGTTTGAACGATGCCGTGAAAGGCATGAAAGCCCTTGGTATAGAAGGGTTTAACATCACGATACCTCATAAGACTTCAATCATCCCTTTCCTTGATGAAGTGGATGAACTGGCCCTGGCAATCGGGGCTGTAAATACGGTTGTTAACAAAAATGGTCGGTTTATAGGGTATAATACAGACGGAAAAGGATTTTTTAAATCTTTATGCGATGAAATATCAGGTGACATCAAGGCTAAAAAAACGTTAGTGATCGGAGCGGGCGGTGCTGCGCGTGCGATTTATTTTACCCTCGTGAAAGAAGGGGTAAAGCAAGTTGATATTGCAAACCGGACAAATGAAAGAGCGGCCCAGCTTGTTTCTGATTGCCCTTATGATAAAGTATCGAAGGCACTCTCGATTATCGAAGCGGAAGAAAGCTTATCACAATATGATTTAATCATCCAAACGACTTCTTCTGGAATGAGTCCTGAACTGGATCATTCGCCGTTAAAGGTCGACCAGCTTAAAACCGGTGCAATTGTCAGTGATATCATCTATAACCCTCTGCAAACCAAGCTGCTGCGTGAAGCTGGGGAAAAAGGGGCGGAAACGCAAAATGGTCTGGGAATGTTCATCAACCAGGCTGCGCTTGCCTTTGAGATATGGACAGGCATTATGCCGGATACAGCAAGAATGACAGATATTGTCTTGAACAAACTAGGAGGTAACACATGTTAACAGGAAAACAAAAAAGATTTTTACGATCAAAGGCCCATCACCTCAATCCAATTTTTCAAGTTGGTAAAGGCGGAGTCAATGATAATCTCATCAAGCAAATTGGTGAGGCGCTTGAAGTACGTGAATTGATCAAGGTCAGCATCCTGCAAAACTGTGAAGAGGACCGCAATGATGTGGGGCTTACTTTATCAAAAGGTGCACGGGCTGAATTGGTTCAGATTATCGGCAACACAATTGTGCTGTATAAAGAATCAAAAGAAAACAAACAACTTAAATTACCTTAAGGAACCTATCTATGAAAAAAATTGGAATTCTTGGCGGTACATTCAACCCTCCGCATATCGGGCATTTAATTATAGCCAATGAAGTGCTGGATGCCCTTGAGCTAGATGAAATCAGGTTCATGCCAAATCACGTTCCTCCACATAAGGAAAAATCGGAGGAAGTAACCGATATGGACAGGCTGGCCATGTTGGAAAACGCGATAGCCGGAAACCCATCTTTTTATATTGAGGGTATTGAAATAGAAAGAAAAGGCACATCTTATACGTATGACACGATAAAATTGCTTAAAGAACTTGAGCCAGCCAATGAGTTCTATTTCATAATTGGCGCAGATATGATTGAGTACTTACCGAATTGGCATCGTATCGACGAGCTGGTGCATATGGTCAATTTCGTCGGGGTGAAGCGCCCTGGATATAATGAGAATACCTTATACCCGATCACGATGGTGAAAGTCCCGCAGATGTTCATTTCGTCTTCCATGATACGAAGGAAGTTAAGGACAGGGAAAACCGTGAAATATTTAATAGCAGATCCAGTGGTGAAGTATATTAAAGGGAATGGTTTATATGAATCGTGAGAAAGCATTGGCGCTGGTCAAAGAACAAATCACCGAGCGCAGGTACATTCATACCTTGGGTGTGGTCGAGTCAGCGATTGAACTTGCTGAACGATATGGTGCCGACGTCAAAAAAGCGGAACTTGCAGCCATTTTCCATGATTATGCAAAATTTCGTCCTAAAGAAGAAATGGAGCAAATAATAATCACTGAAAAAATGGACCCGGCGTTACTTGAATATAATATGGAGCTGTGGCACGCTCCTGTCGGGGCTTATCTGGTGAATAAGGAAGCAGGCATTCAGGACGCTGAAATCTTGGATGCGATTGCCTATCACACGTCTGGCAGGGTTGGCATGAGCCTTTTGGATAAAGTCGTATACCTTGCTGATTATATCGAGCCGGGGCGTTCTTTTCCCGGTGTCGACGAAGTCAGGCAGACAGCAAAGCAAAATTTGGATCATGCTGTCATCC
>NZ_JBFUIQ010000086.1:0-17419 GCF_056401795.1 Peribacillus sp. P4_D6 | reverse complement strand
AAAAATGTCTTGGATGCCGCGCATGTGTAACAGCTTGTCCGACGAATGTCCAATATGGGAAGATCTTAGAAGGGGCGAAAGAGGTGTTAGAGTCATCAGAAGAGAAAACACAAAAACAAAGAATTACTGAAAAAATAATTTTTGAACAAGTATTCCCCTCGAAGAAATGGATGGATTTTATCGGTAATGCAACATGGTTGTATCAGATATCAGGACTGCAAAAAATCACCCAAAAGACGGGAATTACAAAAATGGCCCCTCTTCATCTTGGGACATTTGAAGCGGTTCTTCCAGATATCTCTTCCCCTTTGAGTCGTAAAAAAATGTCTAAACATTACTATGTAAAAGGACCAAAGAAAATAACTGTTGGTTTTATTACAGGGTGTGTAATGAATGCTATCTTTCAAAATATAAATAATGAAACTATTCATTTATTAACCTTGGCAGGGGCAGAAGTTATTATACCAGAAACTCAAACATGTTGTGGGGCCCTACACGCGCATGCAGGGAAAATGGATTCTGCAAAAAAGCTTGCTAAAATTAACATTGAAGTCTTTGAAAATGAAAATGTGGACTATATTGTTAATAATGCCGGTGGGTGTGGTGCAACTCTAATTGAATATGATCATCTTTTTCATTATGAAGAAGATTGGAAAAAACGTGCTAAAAGCTTTGTTAATAAGGTAAGGGATATTTCAGAGATTTTATGTGAATTAGATGGTTTGAGTTTTACCAAAGAAATGAATTCAATTGTGACTTATCAATCGTCATGTCATATGACACATGTGCAAAAAGTTACAGAAGAACCACTTCTCCTGCTAAATCAAGTTCCAGGTATACGTTACCAAGAGATGAAAGACTATAATAGGTGCTGTGGATCAGCAGGAATCTACAATTTAGTTAATTACGAAGAATCCATGGAAATTTTAGATTTGAAGATGGGAAAAGCAAAGGATACTAAAGCCTCTATAATCGTAACGACAAATCCCGGTTGCTTGTTACAAATGAAATTGGGGATAAAAAGGGAAGGTCTAGAAGGAAGTATAAGGGCCCTTCATCTCGTAGAATTACTAGTTGAAGCAGGAGCAGTAACTAAATAAGAAAATCAAAAAATTCTGCACTTTAATTGTTCATTTTGGATATACCTTACTCATTTAGGACATATATACTTTTCAGTTTCATAGGTTATAAGTCGTAACTATCAACGATTAGAACATTAACGAATACAAATGGTAAAGAAAATTGAATTAATTATATAAAAATTAAACACTAGAAAATATGGTTTTTAAAAATGAAAACGCTTCATTTATAAAATATCACAAAAATTTATAGGCTTTTTTCTGTTGATTTATTTTATAAAAATTGGAATGGAGATAATTTATGAGACCTTTAGCGTTTGATCCACATTATTCCCCTTATCAATCACAACGGAATGTTGTATATGCAAAGAATGGAATGGTTGCTACTTCTCAACCTTTAGCTGCACAAGTAGGAATTGATATTTTAAAAAAAGGAGGAAATGCGATTGATGCTGCCATTGCAACTGCTGCTTGCCTTACAGTGGTAGAACCAACATCAAATGGAATTGGAGGAGATGCATTTGCCCTTGTTTGGACAAAAGGGAAATTACATGGGCTAAATTCAAGCGGACCAGCACCTATGAGTATTTCGATTGAGAAAGTGAAAGAAGCTGGACATGAAAAAATGCCACAGTATGGATGGATACCTGTGACCGTTCCAGGCGCTCCTGCAGCATGGGTAGAATTATCAAAGCGCTTCGGTCGGTTACCACTTCTAGAATTGTTGAAACCTGCGATTGATTATGCAACAAATGGATTTCCTATATCCCCTACTCTTGGACGATTCTGGAAAAAGGCATACGAAGAATTTAAATCGGAATTTACCGGTAAAGAATTTGCAGCTTGGTTTGAAACATTTGCACCTAAAGGCAGAGCACCTGAAGTAGGTGAATTATGGTCCTCTCTAGATCATGCTGACACATTATATGAAATCGCAAGAACAGAAGGTGAAAGCTTTTACAGAGGGGCAATTGCAGAACAGATCTCAGAAGCTTCTGATACTTACGGGGGCTATCTGACAAAAGATGATTTGGCAATGTTTAAACTGGAATGGGTTGATCCTATTAAGGTAAATTATCGCGGTTATGATGTTTGGGAAATCCCTCCAAACGGACAAGGTATTATAGCCCTTATGACTTTAAATATATTACAAGGATTTGAATTTCCATCCAAAGATTCAACAGACACATACCACAAACAAATTGAAGCAATGAAACTTGCATATGCTTGCGGTAAACAATACATTACAGACCCTAAACATATGGGAGTAACTGTAGAGGAGTTATTAGGAACTTCATATGGGCAACAGCGTCAAGCTCAAATTGGAAGTCAAGCATGTACACCAGCTCCGGGAACACCACCGCGAGGAGGAACAGTGTACCTCGCAACAGCAGACGGAGAGGGTAATATGGTTTCGTTTATACAAAGTAATTATAAGGGGTTCGGTTCAGGAATTGTCGTACCAGGAACAGGAATTGCCTTACAAAACCGTGGCTATGATTTTATCCTTGACCCAAGTCATTACAATTGTCTTGAGGGTGGTAAGAAAACATACCATACAATCATTCCTGGATTTTTAACAAAAGATAATAACCCGGTCGGTCCATTTGGTGTAATGGGCGGCTATATGCAGCCGCAAGGACATGTTCAAGTCATCATGAATACCATCGATTTCCATTTGCATCCTCAAGCTGCCTTAGATGCACCAAGATGGCAGTGGATAACTGAGAAAACAGTGCAGGTGGAAAAGGCATTCCCTTCGCACATTGCCGAAGAATTAGCGAGGAAAGGTCATAACATAAGAGTTAACTTCGACTCAGGTTCGTTTGGCCGTGGTCAAATTATATGGAGGAATCCTGAAACAGGTGTACTCATGGGGGGCACGGAATCAAGAACGGATGGTGCTATTGCTATCTGGTGATAAATTTTGTTTATGAATTGATTCTATGAAACATGCTGGTATGGCTATGATCTAACTAGGTTTCCCTCATATAAAAAAGAAGTCGTAGAGCAGTAATAATTATCGCAGTCCACCACCATATTCCAAAATATAAATAATAGATTATCATTCCTGCATCGCTTTGCTTTTTTCCATTTTTTATCCGGTTTTAATATTCATATAGGAATGGGATATATCTTAATCCACTTTAATAGGCAGTTACTTGCTAATGGAAAAGATGGAAGTGCACCCTGGCTTTGTCATATTCGCTTCACTTATATATGGCGCACTCGATTTGTGATAAAACAAATCCACTATCGAACAATTAATGTGGAGTAGAAGGAGGACGAGCAAATGGGTGGTATATCACAGGAATCGCAGGTTGAGATGGAAGTAACTAAACCCTCAGGATTTTTATCAAGAGTAGGACCGGGGTTAATTACTGCAGCTACAGGAGTTGGAGCAGGTGATCTTATTGCTGCCCTTGTAGCGGGAGCAGCGTTTGGAACAACATTCACTTGGGCAATTATATTAGGCGCCATTTTTAAATATTTCCTTAATGAAAGCATAGGACGTTGGCAACTAGCTACTGGGGAAACAATTTTAGAAGGATGGCATTCCCTCGGACGATGGGTAACTGGTTATTTCGGCGTTTATTCTGTAATCTTTGGATTTGTATATGGTGCAGCTATAGCTTCTTCCTGTGCACTTGCTATGAGGGCAATGTTCCCGATTCTACCTTTTTGGGCTTGGGCGATAATTCATTCAATTTTTGGATTTTTCCTAGTATTACTCGGGCGCTATTCCTTTTTTGAACGTGTAATGACTGTCTTAGTTGGTGTTATGTTCGTCACGGTTGTAKGTACAGCATTAATAACAACACCGAATTTAACAGAAATATTTATCGGATTAGTGCCTAGGGTTCCAGAGGGTTCCTTATTCAATGTTCTCGGCTTAATTGGAGGGGTTGGTGGAACAATTGCTATGGTGTCTTATGGCTATTGGTTAAAAGAGAAAGGGTGGAGCGGGAAGTCTTGGATTCCCTTTATGCGATTTGACTCTAAAGTAGGTTATATTATGACTGCTGTCTTTTGCCTATCTGTATTGGTTATAGGCGCCGAATTCTTATACGGCACAGGAATTAAACTCTCTGGAGAACAAGGTCTCATTCAGTTAGCTGAATTACTCGGTGCAGAATATGGAGAAGTAACACGATGGTTATTTTTAATTGGGTTTTGGTCTGCTTCTTTTACTTCTCTGTTAGGTCCGTGGAATGGCTTACCATATTTATTTGCTGATTTTGTTCGTACTACAACAAAGAAAAACAAGAAATCACATGTAGCATTAGAAAAAACGAAAGCATACCGATTCTATCTATTCTTACTTACATTCCCTTCTATGATTCTACTTTTTGCAGGAGAACCTATTAGTCTCATTATAATGTATGGTGTACTTGGAGCTGCTTTTATGCCATTCCTTGTAATTACATTATTCATTTTATTAAACTCTAAACGTATGGATAAAGAATATAGAAATAATTGGCTGAGCAATACTGCATTTGCATTATGTATAATGTTATTTGTTTACTTATCTTATACACAACTATCTGGTATGTTTTAACAGATTGATTAACCAATATTATGGAAGAATTTAATCAAGTATATGATCAAAGGATATCAGCAAGAATAACTAAGTGATGTCTTCCAATTGCATCCTATCCAGTTTGAATACTCTTTATTCAAACTGGTTTTTTTTTGCGATATTATCATTAAACTTTTCTCAACAATAAAAATGCTAGTGACAAAATCTGCTGCTCAATTGAAGAGGTTATCATTGGAAACAAAAGAAAATGGAAAATGTTAAAACACCGGAAGACATTCAAAAAGTATTAGGAACAATAAGGTTCTTGGAAAAACTACTTGAAATCAAACCAGAAGAGATATTAATATTTTTCAGAGAACTTGAAAAAATTCGTAATAAGAAAGGATTGAAAAATATTCGTCCTGCTTTTGTGAATAATATGATGGTACAGGGATTTTCTCGACTTGAACAAAATCTAAGAATGAATCAAGAGATTGAAAATGGTTTAAAATAATGATTCTCCTATTTTCATAAAATTAATAATAATTTAAATTTTAACTAGCAGTTTAGTAATCATTAATATACGCAAACCGCAAAGAACCTTTTACTTGCACTATTGCACCCGATTGTGCAAGATATTGCCAAACCTTATACAAGATAAGCTACCCATTAGTCCAACAAGTGTATGAAAACTAGGAATTAAGTTTATAGTAGTTGATAAAGAGATATTGAAGTTCGCAATAATCTACGAAGGATAAAAAGAACATCAGCACTTTAACCCTATCCATAATAATTTCATTTGGGTGAGAAACCGAATTCCTAGTTAATCGTGTAAATGTTGCATAGATTTCCGAACTGGAGTTATCCAATTTAGGCTTCAATGTTGATAAGCCTTTGTCTTGGGTGTTTTTCCTTAAGTACTTTTGTTGATTACCTAAATACTTTTTATACTTTTGAGAAATTGGAAGAATACGCGGGGATTCTATTTCTTCTTTGAAGCTTACATATAACGCTGGATCATTCTTTTTTAAGTACACCAAAAAACTAGATATTAATTCTTCTGCAATGGTTTCACCGGCAAGGCCAATGTTTATCATTGAAGAATTGATACAATTAGTATTGAAGCAACGTAACCCTTCCGTCACATAAAATACAACCCAATCATTAATATCATCTATCTTTTTTAATTTTTTTAAATAACCGTCCGGATCATATGGCAAGATATGGACTTGTTTAATACATTGCATACCATATTCAGTAACGTGAAAATAAGGAAGATCCGGTCCATAGCTTCCATAGGCCCCTGGTGCAATGACACCCTGTAAAATGAGATTATTGAATTCTTGGTAAAGTTTTAAAATTTCACTTCTTGAAAGGTTAATATTTCGATATTCCTGCAACAAATTTGAATCGGAACCCCACGCCCCAGCGTACATAGCAACATTAATCGGCTTAATTTCTTTCTTTATGAGTAATCCATTAAGTAACCGAAATAAGTCTGATTGACTCCCTTGATAGTGATATCCCTTAAAAGTTTGCCCTGATGGGTCTATATCATTATCTTCGTAAGCCAGCGTTTCTAATAGTAAATTTCTTATTTCAAGATTTGATAGTTCAACATTAGTTATCATTTTTTCACTCCCAATTTAATATGTATTCACTCAATTCTCCCTGGTCAAGTTAAACTCATTGTCAACTAAACTGCTTAACAAACACAAAAGGGAATTTTGGGAATTTTATTGCTGAAAAGGGACGGCCCAACATTGGGAGCCGTTTATAACTTTTAATTAGATTCATTAGATAAGTACTTAAGTTCATTATCGGCCATTAAAGCGAATCCTTCTTTCATAAAATCATCTCTATCACCGCAATACTGAGGAAGTATTGTTAACGGATAAATTGTTGTTGGAAATTTATCCATATTCTCTATGGAATGATGATAAATTGCATGTATATCACGCATTTCTTTTTTTCGAAGATAATAAGTAACGTTGACATCTATAGTTATAAGGTTTGAAATAGGTATCCCATGAATTTTATTATCTAAAATATCTTCATAATAACTTATTTGATTTTGTTTTATTGGATTTACTCCAATTTTCGTTAGAGTAAATTTATTTTCTATAGGATAATGTTTTTCGTATACTATAGTTTTCGGCTCTCCTTGATTATCTTTAAACTTTACCTTCAAAAGTAATCTGACATTATCTTTTAATTCCTTTATAGGGAACATTAATCTAATCTTTGAAAGAGAAAATTCATTTTCACCTTCTTTTCTCCGAAGTTCCATTAAAACCTTTGTGGAGATTGCAATGTTCATTCCCATATCAATATCATTTTTATTATAGTTTATGTCTGCTAATTCATGGTACTTTGGCAATTTCTCCCACAATCTAATAAATATCATTCCAATTAATAAGACACTAAATAAAATTAATATAATAATTGCTTCTATAGTAAAATTCTTAATAAAAGTAATGGAAGTAAGTGTATTACTTTCTGCTAATTCTAGTTTTTCTTTATCTGGTAATTTTCTTGGATTTTCATCAAACACAATTTGCTTTTCTATCATTTCTACTTTTTCTGAAAAAATTGTTCGTCAGACATCCTATATGTAAAATTCCACCATGAAAATGCTGTAAAAGCAATTGTAATAAGTGCAACAATGACTACTATAATTGTTAGTGCATTAAACTTAATGTATCGTTTATATTGTTGTAATATAATACGTAAATTATCAGATGTGAGGACTGAAGGAAAAATATTGATACCATAAAGTTGCCTAAATTCTAAATTAGAAGCATATCTATGCCTAAACCTTAAAAAATAAATAGTTCTACGTTATTGAATAAAATCAGACTTCGATATAAGTGTTGAAGAATTATGGAGAAACATTGAACTATCAAGGCTTGGCAAGGTTATCCTTCACAGTTTGGCAACAATATGGTAATAACCATAGCGCAATAATCAAATCTTCATAATGCTATGAGGTAGGGACAAAGCGAGGTTATTCGCTTTGTCCTTTCTAAATTAATGATAAAGTAAATACTGGAAGGGGGTGTACAAGTCGTTGAAAACTAATTGACTGGCGCCTTTTTTATTTTTGCTCACTCGCCATTTCCACTAACTGAAGTTGAACTTAGTGTAGAGTTTATCTGTTTAGTTTAGCTTAATTCCACTAATTAATGTGCTAAAAAGGATCGTTAGGGAACAAAGCATTTGTTATGCCATTGAGATTGCGAAGATTTTTGCTTGGGGTTCCATTAAATTCCTTTTTTTGCTGGAAATCGTTTGAAAGAATTTTTGATATCCATAAATCACCAGTTATTTTTTAACCGCTGATGGTCATTATAAATAAAGAAGAAGGGGCTACTGATTACGTATGATTCACATCATATAGTAAATGAGGTGTTAGTTAAAGACGTTTAACTTAACTACTGATAGCTTCATTAAAAAATCGATTCGAGCAAGGAGATGGTTCTCTTGCACGTAAAAGCAGAAAACTCATTCAATAATTGTCATTTATGCTTTGAAAGTTGATGAAACTTTTAAGATATAGGGGATGATTGCTTTGGATGGTAAACTCTAGTCAGATACCAGTTCTTACTCTAATGTAGATGAGGTGTTTATCGCAGAGAATTTATGCTGATTCGAAATGAAGCAAACCCCTTTTTCAGGCAGGGTGCAACGTTCCGTTGCATCCTGTTTTTATGTATTTACTTATTATCCAGACGTGAGCAATTTTATTATTCCCTTATAATACTCGTATGTGTTTTCATTTTACGGTAACCTGTGATGGTATACATCAAATTCCATTTCAAACCTATTCATGGGTAAAAACAATTTCATAAAAAACAATCAGTCATTCATTTTTACTATCTTTTAAATGACCGGAACGTACGACTTTAGTTTTTAAATATTTTTCATTAAACTCGGAAATGTCTCCCCATAACGGAACTCTGCCTGCAACATTGGCACCTGAGTTTTGGAGAGCCTCTAATTTTCTCGGATTATTGGTGATAAGAGTCACTGGATTAGAGCGCAGTTTTTTTAACACCCGAATGGCGTCATCATAGTTACGTGCGTCATCCACAAATCCAAGCTCCAAATTCGCTTCCACCGTATCCAATCCTTTTTCTTGCAGAACATAAGCCATGGCTTTACTAAATAATCCGATGCCTCTTCCTTCGTGATTCGCTAAATAAAATAAAGCTCCGGAGCCTTGAGTTGCAATCATCTTCATAGCCTGCTTTAATTGGAAGCCACAATCACAGCGTTTGCTTCCGAATATATCGCCAGTATGACAAATACTATGCATCCGGATAAGGGCATCGGAGGAGCTTTGAAAATCTCCATACAGTAACACACTGGATTGCTGCATTTCCGCTAAATTGGAAGAAGCTAAAGTTTCAATGATCTTTTCTATATTATAAGTGCCATCACCACAAAAATGACCCGCCATATTCTCACATCGTAACCAGCAATACCACTGGAATATAATTGTTTCGCCCTCTAAGTTAACGGGTAAATTGATGGGGCCGACTAAATAAATGGATTTTTCACCATTTTTAATAACGTTAATTTTATCTTCTAATATCAAAGCCACTTTTTCATTAATCATATAAACTTCCTCCCGAAACTAAGATAACTTTTCTAGTTCATT
This sequence comes from Peribacillus sp. P4_D6, assembly GCF_056401795.1. Lineage (NCBI taxonomy): Bacteria > Bacillati > Bacillota > Bacilli > Caryophanales > Bacillaceae > Peribacillus > Peribacillus sp. P4_D6. The sequence goes on along the minus strand of NZ_JBFUIQ010000086.1, from coordinate 8,157 downwards.
TCATATTGTACCCAAAAAAGTCCACAAATTTACCAATGCAAAAGAAAGGCGTAAAAGTCCTTTTTTAGTGATCGAAAACTTGATTTCTGTATAATCCAAAATTTAACAATAACAACCTCGATAACGCAAAAAAATATTGTTTTCACCCACTATTTTACATTTAATTTATTTTCAATAGTTAGATAGTGAAATATGTTTATTGAATTTACATATAATCGAAGAGAAATAGATTCATTTGGTCTTTGGTGATAGTTGAAAATGGAAAACCTTTCCGTTAACATATAATTAGAATCATATTATAGGAGGTTGCGCATTGGTTTTACACATTAAAGAAGTTACGAAAAAATTCGGGGATTTCACAGCAGTCAACAAGCTTGATTTAACTATTCCCGAAAAAGAAATGTTCGGCTTTTTAGGCGGGAATGGAGCGGGGAAAACGACCACGTTCCGGATGATACTCGGCCTGCTTGACCCTACTGAAGGGGAAGTTGTCTGGGATGGTAAGAAAATCGATTATACGACCAGTTCCATGATTGGCTATCTTCCTGAGGAACGCGGACTATATCCAAAACTGAAGGTGCGCGATCAAATTGTTTATTTGGCTAGATTAAGAGGGATGAACAAACGCGATGCTTTGAGAGAATTGGAGTATTGGCTGGATCGCTTTATGGTGCCCGATTATATCGATAAGCGAGTTGAAGAGCTTTCAAAGGGAAATCAACAAAAAATCCAGCTGATCGCATCCATGATCCATAAACCTGAATTACTTATTCTTGACGAACCCTTCAGCGGACTGGATCCAGTGAATGTGGAAATCCTGAAGAAAGCGGTCATTGACTTAAGGGACAGCGGCACGACGATCGTTTTCTCGAGCCATCGCATGGAGCATGTCGAGGAGATGTGTGAGCATCTTTGCATCATGCATAAAGGTTCACCTGTTGTGGCTGGAAAGTTAAAAGAAATCAAGCGTTCTTTTGGTAAAAAGAATGTCTCAATTAAAGCGGATTTTGATCTATCTTTCTTGGATCATTATGCAGGTGTAACAAAAGTCAAGAACACGATGGAAGGGAAAGTTCTTCAAGTAACTGGTGAAGATGTGGCTGAGAGCATGCTACGTGATCTTGTTCCAAGAGGTTTCGTCCGGAAATTCGAATTGGAAGAACCATCGCTGACGGATATTTTCATTGAAAAAGTAGGTGCCGTCTATGAATAAATTTTGGATTGTCCTTTCCCATACATACCTATCAAAATTAAAGACGAAATCCTTTATCATTTCTACAATCATTATGATGGCACTGATTCTCCTTCTTTCGAATCTTTCGAATCTTATTGATAAATTCGACAGTGATGAACAGGAAAAGGTTGCCGTAATCGATCAGACTGAAGGCAGTTTATTTGATTCTTATAAAAGTGCTGTAGCAGGTGTAAACGATGACCTATCGATAATATCCGCCCAGGATGAAAAGGAAGCGGAGGAAATGGTCAGCGCGGAAGAAATCGTTGGGTATTTATTAATCCAAAAGGATAAAACTCTCGGCTTCAAGGGAACGTACAAAGCGAATCAAATTTCAGATTCTGCGGTAAGTAATGATTTACTATTAGCGCTTACTCAATTGAAGGGTCAAATAACGGCGAAGGAATTGAATTTGACAGAGCAGCAAATCGCTCAATTGAATACGCCGCCAGCATTTGATACGATTGCTCTTCAGAAAAATGCAAAAACGGAAGAGGATCTCAATCAAGCACGCGGTCTCGTGTATGTGCTCCTATTCGTGATTTACTTCGGGGTGTTGATGTATGCAACGATGATTGCAATGGAAGTGGCTACTGAGAAAACATCACGAGTCATGGAAATCCTGATTTCAAGTGTCCCGCCAGTCACACAGATGTTTGCCAAAATAATGGGTGTTGCTTTACTTAGTCTTACTCAAATGATTTTATTTTTTGGTGTGGGCTATTTCTCGATTAAACAAAACTTGACAGGTATGGATGAAGGATTCTTTTCATTTTTCGGTTTCGGCAGCACAGATATCTCAACGATCATTTATGCAATCATCTTCGCTTTGCTTGGGTATTTTCTGTACGCGACTCTTGCAGCATGCCTTGGATCCGTTGTCAGCAAAATTGAAGATGTCCAGCAAATGATTTCACCGATGACCATGTTAGTTGTCATCGCCTTCATGATTGCAATGTTTGGACTGGGGAATCCGTCAGCCAGTTATATTACGATCACATCATTCATTCCATTTTTCACGCCGATGATCATGTTCTTGCGCGTAGGGATGCTTGAGGTTCCATTCTGGGAAATCGCCATCAGCATTGCTGTCTTGATCTTAACGATTGTTTTACTTGGAATAATCGGAGCAAAAATCTATCGTGGTGGAGTCTTGATGTACGGTAGCTCAAAATCATTGAAAAGCATCAAGAATGCCCTGCAATTATCCAAGAAAAATTAACATGAAACCTGGATCCTTCATTCCTGTTGGAGGGTTCAGGTTTTTTAAAGTTAATAATATAGGAACGAAAAGTAGCATAGATATAGGGGAACATAAATAAATTCCCTTTATGCAACCATTATTAGGAGTGAATTATTATGAGCAATCTGGTAACGTTGACGATAGTTTCAGAAGTGTTTCTCTTGCTATCCTTCATCATAATTATTTTATCAACCAAGAATCCGAAAAAGAATGTTCTCTGGGTCATCCTGTTCATCATTGGAGCTGCCCCGCTTTTATATTTAGCCATAGATCATGTGAAAAACGATTATATGGACGCAAATATCGGACTAGGCCTTGCCTTTATGTATACCTGGTTATACAGCGCAGTAGCTTTTATCATTGGCATCATTCTTTTAGTGAAAAAGAAAAGGAATAATAATATGTCAAAAGAACTGTGATAATCACATTGGAATCTTAAATTTAATGAAAATAAAAACGCTGAGGATACATGGATCCTCAGTTTTTTTGTTTCCTTTTTAAAGGTTTAAAAACATTGTTGGGCTTTTCCGAGAGTCAATCAAAATCGTTCTTAACATACAGGAACCGCACTTAAATGATGGTGTGTAAGCCAGAGAAATCATTGTGACATTCCTGTAACAAACATTATCTACAATACATATGAGTGGTGAGTTTGGAAAAAATATAGATTAGGAGAGCGACATGAAAATCATAAAAATTTTGGCTTCCTTTATTTTGACAATGCTGGTAGTATTCGTATCTGGATGCAATACGATGAATCCGAAGGAAGAGAAAGAGCTAGAACTAGAACTAGAACTAATACCCGACGACACTTCTAGTGGTAAAATTGGATTTTGGGCTGAACAGAAAAGAGGAACGAATTTCATGAATTCGAAATCCTTACCTGAAAACTATAAAGCAGCCAAAGAGGTTAATATTGAATTTATTCGTTTGGCTCCAGATAAATGGGCAAAGGACCATGATTTCTTGTTTAATGACCAGCCTGATGATCATCCTAAAAAGGATTTTTTAATGGGAAATGCAGATGAATACAAAGGTATCGATGAGGAAGATTTTGCGGAATTGAAGTCAGATCTGGATTCTGCGTATGAACGTGGATCTAAGGTTGTATTGACAGTACTAAGTCTTCCAGGAAACAGGTGGCGCCAGTTTAATAATTATGAAAACGATGACCGCATATGGAAAGATTTTAAGTATCATCAACAATCCGCTATGTTCTGGAGGGATCTTGCACTGAGATTGAAGGATCATCCGGCTGTGATAGGATATAACTTGATTAATGAACCACATCCCGAAACTGCATCAGGATTCAATGATTTTTGGACAGAGGATTATAGTAAGTGGTATAACAAAGTAGAAAATTCAGCAGCAGATTTAAATGAATTGTATAAAACCATTGTACAATCCGTTCGAACTGTGGATAAAGATACACCTATCATCTTGAATTCTGGACTTTATGCCACACCATGGGGATTTAAATATTTAAAACCAATTAAGGATGATAAAGTGCTATATGCTTTCCATATGTATGAGCCATATGAGATGACAAGTCAAAATAAAAGAAAAGGGTTTAAATACAAATACCCTGGCCCAGTGAGAGTTGGAGAAAGTCAAACTGAGAAAACATTTGATAAAAATGCGTTAAAGGAATTTTTAGAACCTATTAGGAAGTGGGCAAAAGAAAATAATGTACCAGCTAATCGGATCATTGCTGAAGAATTTGGTATTAATCGTAGCGTTGAAGGCTCCGACAGGTATTTAGCCGACCTAATATCAGTTTTCAATGAATATGGATGGCATTGGGCCTTTTATGCATTCCGTGAAGATACTTGGGATGGGATGGACTATCAACTCGGGAATCAGGCGCCTAAATGGAAATACTGGGAGGCGTTAGAGAATGGTGAAAGGCCAGACAGAGAAGAAATAGAAGTAAGTAATCCGACTTGGGATGTGTTGAAAAAGGAACTTATGGGGAAATAAATTTGATTTGTAATAAAACATAAAAAGAAAGTGAAGTCTTATAATAAGGTTTCACTTTTTTAGGATGTATAAGGAGAGTGATTTCCAATGAATATTTTGATAGCTGATGATGAAAAACGATTGACAGCCATATTGAAGACTTATTTCGAGAAGGAAGGATTTAATGTGTTTGTTGCCTATGATGGTGAAGAGGCTTTGGATCTCTTCTTTTCTAATAAAATTGAATTGGTTGTGTTGGATTGGATGATGCCGAAATTAAACGGTATGGAAGTTTGTTCCCAAATAAAGAAAATGAGCTTGGTTAAAGTAGTAATGTTGACAGCGAGGTCTTCTAATGATGATGAATTCAGTGCACTTGATATTGGAGCCGATGAGTATATCCGAAAACCATTTGACCCACGTATCTTGATTCTTAGGGTGAAAAAGATGCTTGGTATGGAAAAAATGGTTGGAATCAGGGATTTGAAAATAGATTTACTTAGAATGAAAGTATATAGAAATGGTAATGAAGTAAGCCTTTATAAAAAAGAATTTGAGTTGTTGGCATTTTTGTATAAAAACAAAGGACAAATATTGTCCAGAGATACCTTGTTATCAATGGTATGGGGAATGAGTTATATCGGGGAAGAAAGAACAGTCGACACGCATATTAATAGATTGCGGGATAAGATTGGTGCGCACAACATTCTCACTCATAGGGGATTGGGGTATAGCTTCCATGATAAAGAGCAATAAAATAAGCCATAAATTATTATCCATGGTCGGAATAATAATGGTAATCGTATTCGGTGTTTCTTATTTATTGAACAATTATTTCTTGTCTGATTATTATTTGTATAAAATGAAGCAAAAACTCACATCAACCTATGATGAAATAAATGATTTGAGTATAAATAAGTTAATTGAAATCGAAAATTCCGTCGAAAATACTAACAATGTAACCATCGTTATCAAGGAAAACAGTGGTAATGTTGATGAACTGAATGAGCTGATGCAATTTAGCCTATACAAAGAAAAAATCCCATTGAATAAGTTTTGGATAACGGAGGATACAATTAAAAAGGTTAACGAGGGTAAACCAGTTAAACAGATATATAATCAAGGGAAAATAAAGTCAAGCTTGCTGACTTTGTTGTATGAACAGGAGGGTCATCTGGTTTTAATCGGCACAGTTGTCGTTCATAATACCGATGCCATGAACATTATCAATCAATTGAATTTTTACTCCATTGTTTTCGGAATCATCATTATCTTATTGTTAGTCGCTTATTATTCAAAAAAAATCATTACTCCATTAGAAGAGCTACAAAGTGTGGCAAAAGATATTGCCAATTTGAACTTTAAACAAGTACATATAAAGTCAGGGGATGAAATAGAGGAGTTATCTCACAGTATCAATGATATGAGCACTCGCTTAAAAAATGCTCATTTTCAATTGGAAATGAAAAATCAAAATTTAAATTCATTGGTTTCAAACATATCCCATGAAGTAAAAACACCGTTATCATTAATACAAGCCTATACAATCGGCATAAAGGATGGCCTAGATGATGGCACATATACGAATGTTATCTTGGAACAGGTGAGAAATACTTCTGATATGGTAGATCATTTAATTATGCTTGCTAAAGTTCAAGCCTTGGATGTTAGCAAAGAAATGTTCGATTTAAGAGAGTTTCTTCAAAAGTTAATAATAAATTATAAAGTTCTATTGAATAACAATGGCATAGAAGTACGCGAACACATAGCTTCAGCTCAGAATTGCATGGTAATAGCAGATAAAAGCCAAATGGATATTGTATTTAACAACCTTATTAGCAACGCCATTAAGTATGGGGAAGAAGATTTTTTTTCCATAACATTAGAGAATGATCTTGACGGCAGTTTGAAATTCGAAATAAAAAATAAAACAACGAAAGTAAAAGAAGAACATTTGCAAAATATATGGGATTCTTTTTATGTGATTGAAGATTCGAGAAATAAAGAAATTTCTGGAACGGGATTGGGCTTGGCAATAGTARCTAATATATTGGATAAAAACGATTTAAAATATGAAGTTACTTTAAACGGGATGAATATTCATTTCACGATTTGGTTTGAAACACAGTAGGGCATCACCACATTGGTGATGCTTCAGTTTGTTGACAGAAGGGGTTCGGATTAAAAAATTCGGAACCCTTTTGAAATTTCCTTTGAATTTTGGCCTGAAGTTAAGAGATTAGGGCCTATGAGCCCACTTTGTTACGACCATTTTTGGACCTTGCCGTGTCCAATTGGCCATATTCTTTAAATTAATSGCAGCGAAARTAAGCATCACCTGCATCGACAATTTTTTTAAGTCCCCTTAAAGTAGTCCAACTCATGCCATGCTTTTCTTTTACATCTGCGAATACACGCTCAATCGTTTCTTTACGTTTCGCATACATATATGTTTTTCATTTTGATGATGACGCAGATGATCGGCTTCTTCCAGTGATCTCGCTGAATTGACTTATGTTTAGAAAGCATCCTCGTCATCTCAAGTTTTATTCATTCTATWTTAAAACAATGAAGACTTTAGGCAAAAGGGTTTCTAAAWGYTAAAACAAAGTTGAWTGKAMCGGARGGTRCGAGACTCCTGCGGGAAAAGCGAGTCCAGGGGAGACCCCGCAGGCGCAAAGGCGCCGAGGAGGCTCCCGGACCGCCCGCGGAAAGCGAGTGCCTGGAGAGAAGATCAACGTTCAAATTGTACAAACCATAAAAAAACGTAGAGTTTGTCTACTGTCTGGGGCTTCACCACATGGTGATGCTTTTTTTTTCATACTTTTGTGACATATGGAAGGTACTATATAAATCAGAGATGGACTTTCGACCTTCCAAATAACGAATGAAAAGGGGAAAAAAAGTGAAACGAGCAAGTTTAGGAAAAATTATATTTTTTCCATTGATATTGATAGCAGCTCTTAATTTTATGAAATTATATGATATAAACTTGATTTCTTCAGAAAAAATGAAAGAAATTCAAAATGTTGTTGATGAAACAAGTATTGGGAAAATACAAGTGAATTGGAAAGACGTAGCTGCGATTGCGAGTGTTGAATATGCACCTGACACAATGACAAAGCAAGAAATAGAAAAGACGGCAAATCTGTTTATTGAGAAGAAGGAAACTCAATATCGATTGAAAGAGATCAATGAAGTGATTGAAGCATTAGCTTATAGTGAAAAACAAAAAAAAGAAGTCAATGCATATATGAAATATTTAAATGCCGAGGGGACGAGCTCGAACTTAGAAAATAAAGACAGCTTGCAAGTGAGTTTCATTTCCAGCATAAAAGAGGGGGCCATTGATAATTATAATGAATATGGTATTCTTCCTTCAATTACAATAGCACAAGCTATATTGGAATCCGGGTGGGGAAAATCAGAGTTGTCAGTGAAGTATAACAATATATTTGGGATAAAAAGTTATAACTGGGATGGCAAGTCGGCAAATATTAGGACGAGTGAATTTCATGAAGAGAATATTCAAGCTGATTTTAGAGTGTATGATACGATTTCCGATTCACTCCAAGATCATTCAGTCTTTTTAACTGAAAATCCCCGATATGAAAAAAATGGTTTATTTTCTGCCAAAACGTATTCGGAGCAGGCGACAGCATTACAGGAAGCAGGGTATAGTACAATAGAAAATGAAGCCGGCGAGAAAATATATAGTGAG
>NZ_JBFUIQ010000085.1:0-17994 GCF_056401795.1 Peribacillus sp. P4_D6 | reverse complement strand
GCTCAAGTGTTTCAAAGACGACTCCACCTGAAGTCGGGAAGGCAAAACCCAGCGTAATCAATTGATTTTTGTAAGGAGACGGTATCAAAATTTCCGTACCGACTTTTAGCGAGTTTTCAGAGATTCCTGGGTTTGCCTCCTTGATTGCCGCTGCACTCGTACCAAAACGACTGCCGATTTTAGTAAGGGTATCCTGACTTTTAATTAGATACCTTCGATTCACCGCTTTTTCATTAGGTATATACAATGCCAGACCAGGAACCAAAGCTGTTGATTCCAATCCGTTGACTTCAATTATCCTCGATGGGGCAACTTTATTTTTCGAGGCAATTTCCCAAAGGCTGTCACCTTTTTTCACAATAACGATCGTCATTCAAAACCCTCCAAACTCCCTCCAAAAAAGTTTATGTTATTCAGGTAATTGGTTAGAACGAATTATCACATTTCCTAATGATGATATTCTGGTTTTTTAGTCTTTTTTTAATGGAATAAAGGATCACAAAAAAAAGAGGCTGTCCAAAGGGACACCCCCAAGCTATAAGCCATATTCTCCTATACATCAAAGTAAATTCTTAATGTCGTAGAACTTCCCATTCTCCAAATCTTCTGCTTCAAGCAGCTGCAAAAGTTTATCTGCTACAAATTCGGGGCTTCTTAATATGCCCTTCTCTTTATATTCATGAAATTTGTCTCGATCGGCAAAATCCCGTTCGTCTGCTGATCGGATTGTCCCTTGCATCCCCGTATCCATTACCCCTGGTGAAAAAGAAATGAGAGACGTAGGAAAAGACGTTTTATCCTGTTCCAACCCTGCAACCCGTGTAAACATTTCCAGCCCCGCCTTAGTACTGCAATAGGCTGCCCAGCCATGATAAGGATTTTTTGCTGCTCCTGAAGATATATTGACCAATACCTTCTTTCTGTTCCAGTCCTTTGTCTGTTTAACGAATTCATCAGCCAATACGATGGGTGCCATGAAATTCACCCGCATGCTCGTTTCCAAATTTACTATACCAAGGTTTCCTACCGGCTTAATAGGTTCAATGACACCTGCATTATTAATGAAATAAATGTCACTTGTATCATCGACTTCAGTAAGAATCTCATTGACTAAGGACGGCAACTTTTCAGTTTCATTCAAGTCCAGCGAAATAAATGTAAGTTTCGTCCCGTAACCGTCAGCAATCCGCTGCATTTCAGGATGGGCCGTACGGGAAACTAAAATGCAATGATCACTTGTCTGCAAACACCCTTTTGCGATTGCAGCACCTAAWCCTTTTGAAGCTCCTGTGATTATAAACGTTTTCACAGCTTTTCCCCCTTTTCTGGATATAAACTATTGTACCAAAACGAGTTCGGAATGGTCTCACCACATATCGTGATTCTAGGATAAGACTAAAAATGCAGGAAGCCTCAATCATTGACTTTGAGACAATAGAAGTTCCATCTAAAATAAAGCAAAGTTGATTGGAGTGGTGTGCAAGACTCCTGCGGGAAGAGCGCGTCCTAGGGAGACCCCGCAGCGGAAAGCGAGTGCCTGGAGAGGAAGTCAACGATTTTGCAAACTCAATGAGTAACAATGGTCTACAACTGAAATGGAATTTCTGAAATCAAGCTCCGTACTATAAAAACTGCAGGCAAACTCGATTTTTCGAATTTGTCTACAGTCTGAACAGACCATGTAGTAATGGTTCGTTTATTTAAAATATTATAATATCGGTGATACCAGCCTTGCAATGGACTCTTTAAAACGAATCCACTTTGATCGCTTTTCAAACTCTTCAATTGTAAGCTGCCTGCATACATCGATATCCTTATAAAAAATCCTAGTCAGTGTTTCGGCCATGCCTTCATCATAAATGAAGGCATTGACTTCAAAGTTCAATTTAAAACTACGGACATCAATGTTTGCTGTCCCCACCGAGGAGACCTCTTCGTCCACCACGATCATCTTCGCATGAATAAAGCCGTTATCATAGATGAATACCTTAGCACCCGCTCTTAATAGCTGCCCAGCATTGAAAGTCGTTGCCCAATAAACAAATAGATGATCAGGTTTATTCGGAATCATGATTTTCACATCTACCCCTGATAAGCTCGCTATCCTGATTGCATCCAATAAACTGGCATCCGGTATGAAGTAAGGTGTTTGAATGAGAATCGATTTCTTTGCTGATGAAATTAATTTAATATAGCCATTTTTAATTTGTTCCCATTCAGAATCCGGCCCACTTGTCACTATTTGCAAATCTATATTCCCTTGGGTCTCTACAATAGGGAAATAATGAGGCTGATAAGTTATATCATGATGCTTTGATGCCTGATTCCAATCCAGGATAAACCGAGTTTGAATGGCCTTGACAGCCGAACCCTCTATACGAAGGTGTGTATCACGCCAATAACCGAATTTTGGATTAAGCCCTAAATATTCATCACCAACATTAAAGCCGCCAACATAGCCTACTTTTCCATCTATGATGACGAGCTTTCGATGGTTACGGAAATTCAGTCGTAAATTTATAAATTTTAATTTGGATGGAAAGAATGCCTCCACTCGTCCTCCAGCCTGCCTAAATTCCCTGAAGAAACGTTTAGTCATCCCTCTAGATCCCAATTCGTCATAAAGCAGCCGAACTTTGACGCCTTCATTCGCTTTTTTAGTCAAAGCTTCAATGAATCGTTTACCCAGGCCGTCCCTTTGAATGATGTAATATTGTATATGTATATGGTTTTCGGCCGCTTCGATATCTTTAAAAAGCTGGTCAAACTTATTTTTCCCTTCCGTAAAAATATCGACCTGATTATCTTCAGTAAGTACGGCATCATTGTTTCGGAGATGCATATAAATCAAATCACGATAATTACTCGAAGAAGCATTTCGAAAAGGAAAATGATTCGTTGAAAGCTCTTCCATCTGTTTATCAATAATTTCTTCGATCCCGATTTTCTTCTTATCCTCCCATTGGAATAAGTGTGCATGCCTTAAACTTGTTCCAAAAAGCAGATATAAAATAAAACCGACTACAGGCAAAAAATATAAAACCAATAACCACGCCCAGGTCGTGCTCGCTTCCCTTCTTTCAAAAAATATGACAATCGTTGCAAATAAAATATTTAGAATGATGACGAGGCCGAGCAAAACCGATGTAACATGCGTAAATTCCATAGCATACCCTCACTAAATTTTTATCCCTTTAAGGATACCATGCAAATTCTTTATATCAAAGGATTTGCTTATCAGAAATGAAAACAGAGAATTCACAAAAATGGACCTCTTCTTGTAGAGGCCCATTTTAAAAAATCCATCCAGCCCGGACACTAAAATTTCTCAGATTGGCCAGGCAGTCTAATAATATTTGTTTTAAAAATTCCAATTTAACAAAAAAATAATTGCTTACCGGCTTTTCACTAATAAATTCACAGCTTCTTTCACTAGCTCTTCGGGATTCTTTTCCCCGGATTCATTTGCCTCCCGGACGCATTCAACAAGATTGGAACTTACTATTACCCCAATCGTCCGATCGATTGCAGATCTGGTTGCAGATAACTGAGTTACTACATCCCTGCAATCTTTATTATCCTCCATCATTTTCAAAATCCCGCGAAGCTGTCCTTCAATTCGCTTCACTCTATTTTTAACCTGCTTATCGTACTCCATGTGAGGCCTCCTACCCTGCCTATTACTTATGAATCCTATCCATACATCCTTTATAAAACCCCTTCAGACGAAATGAAGGTTTGATAAAAATCTTACAATTTATAATACATACCACCTAGGTATAATTGTCAAGTGCCAATAACCAATAAAACTCCAATATGTAATTCCTATTTTTGTACAAGGAGATTTTGTGCAACTGCCTCAGAAAAATCGATCGTCATTTGGGGAACGTAGGTTTTTAACAAAGCATTGACGATAGGGGCTTTAGCGCCTTTTGCCGTAATCACCAGGCAGCCAGTCATTTTAGTCTGTCCAATTCCGCACTCTTCCGCTAAAAAATAGCCATGCCCTTCAAATTTTTCATTTAATCCCTTAAGCTTAAATGTTACCTTATCTGGTTCAATCCATTCCAATATATTCACTTCCAGTTTAATTTTCTTCTTCATTAATCCCAAATCGCTTTTAAACTCCCAAATAAGTGTCCGCTCATTTAACATCTCATGATTGATATATCCTGGGACTAGAGGTGCCCAACGATCTATGCTACTTACAAAACCCCATACCGTTTTTTTGGAAACAGGTAATATGATACTATGCACACCTTCTGACAAATCAGTTCCCCCTTAATCATTCTATTTACATCTTTGTAATGTATGGCTGAACAATACTGAATAGAACGGTACGATTAGAATCTTGAACAAAATTCTCCCGGTGTAAGATATCATTTAAAGATAATAACAGCAAAGAATCGCCCTGTAAAAAAGGGACGATCGTTTTTTATTGCTGGGCCTCAGACTTTAGACAAACTCGAACAATAATGATTGATATTATATCCCTAATTGCGATTGGATTCTTAATTTATGGACCAGTAATGTTAATAGGTCTGCAAGCACTTGATTTAGTTCCTAAAAAAGCTGCAGGCACTGCTGCAGGACTGACTGGCTTATTTGGATATCTAGGTGGATCTGTGGCGGCTAATGCCATTATGTGATACGTAGTTGACTTTTTAGGCTGGAATGCAGGTTTTACATTATTTACGATTTCTTGTGTACTGGCAGTAGTGGTCTTTGCATGTACTTGGAATGTTCGAGGACAGGAAGTGGTAAAGGGCTAAAACAGGCATATTATTGAGCTCAAGTTTCCCCATCCCCCTGGATATATTCTAAGGGGGATGGGTTTTCTACTGTCAGTTAAACCGATCCATGATTAGATTGTTGCTCGCAATAACTGAATATTAAGTTATCTATGGTAAAAAGAAGTTGACGGACGTTTGTTTGACATACCTTATTGAAATGCATATAAAAAATGACCATGCCTTTATACCAACGGTCCTAAAGGCATAGTCATTATATCAAAAATCATATAGATTCACGTTTTCTACCAAAATACTGGTTATTGCCGATCAAAAAGAGAAGCCCCCGCTATTCCGGGTTTTGTCATCTCATAAGGATTTAGAATCAGATCCAATTCTTCTTCTGTCAACACATCATATTGTAAACAAAGTTCGCGAACTGATTTCCCCTTCAATATCGCTTCACGGGCAATACGTGAAACCACTTCGTACCCAAGGTGCGGATTGACTGCTGTAATCACTCCGACGCTTTGTTCGACATAATCTTTTAAATGCTGCTCATTAGCCTCAATGCCTTCCAAGCAATAATCTGTAAAGACATTGAAAGCATTGTTCATAATGCTGATTGATTGCAACAAATTGAATACAAGCACTGGCTCCATTACGTTCAACTCTAGTTGTCCCGCTTCTGATGCTAAGCAAATCGTATTATCGTTCCCGATTACTTGGAAAGCGACTTGATTAATTAATTCTGGCATGACTGGATTTACTTTACCTGGCATGATGGATGAACCTGGTTGACGGGCTGGAAGTGTGATTTCTCCTAATCCCGCTCTCGGTCCTGAAGCCATCAAACGTAAATCATTTGCAATTTTAGACATATTCATCATACATACTTTCAATGAAGCTGATACCTCAGTGTATGCATCCGTATTTTGGGTTGCATCTACTAAATGTTCTGCTCCTACAAGCGGCAAGTTACTGATTTCAGCTAAATATGTAACAACGTTTTCAATGTAACGCGGATCTGCGTTCAATCCCGTTCCCACTGCTGTTGCTCCCATATTCACTTCATATAAATGTTGACGTGATTGACTTATTCTTTTTATATCCCGATCCAAAACGCGACTGTAAGCCTCGAATTCTTGACCAAGGCGAATAGGCACTGCGTCCTGAAGATGTGTGCGTCCCATTTTGATAACATGATCAAATTGTTTTGCTTTTTTCTTTAAAACCGTACTCATCTTAGTCATTGTTTGTAACAATTGCTCCAAAAGACGCAATGTTGATAAATGAATGGCAGTTGGGAATACGTCATTGGTTGATTGAGACATGTTAACATGGCTATTTGGGCTAACATGTACATAATCACCTTTATTGTGTCCCATAAGTTCTAACGCACGGTTGGCAACGATTTCATTAATATTCATATTCATCGATGTCCCCGCACCGCCTTGAATTGGGTCAACGATGAAATATTCATGCCACTTTCCATCGATCACTTCTTCAGAAGCTTTGACGATAGCGCTTCCAATACCATCATATAACCGTTTGGTATCCATATTCGCTAAAGCGGCCGCTTTTTTAATCATGGCCAGTGCACGAATCATTTCTTCATTGACTTTGTAACCGGTAATCGGAAAATTTTCCACTGCGCGTAAAGTTTGTATACCATAATAAACATCTGCTGGAATTTCCTTTTCCCCAAGAAAGTCTTTCTCGATTCGGTATGTTTTCTCTTCTATCAACATTTCCTCTTGCCCCTTTGTTTGTTCTAGAATGTAATGTCCTCTGCAATCGGTGTTTCCATCATTTCCTTCACTTTTTTAGGATCCTGCGTCTTCGCTAATATCCACATCAACTTAGGAACGATGGCTTCTGTATTCATATTCCTGGAACGAATGATGACATTCTTGTTCACTTTTCGTCCCACTTCGTAAATATCCATATCTTCCCCTTCTTCTAAGCATTGGGTAGTAATGACAACGGATATTCCACATTGTACTAACTCATTCAATTTCTCTAAAATGTTTCTTCCTTGAAATGGAATACCACCGCTTCCATAACTTTCAATTACGATTCCCCGACATTGATTTTTCAGGAAATCAAAGAATTCAGGCTTAATACCGGGATGCAGCTTGACTAAAGCAACATCAKTACATAGGGAAGCATCCAACTTAGCTTCCTTATTCTTTGGTGAATGAACTGGCTTTAGATACTCAATTTTATCTTTGAATATGGTCGCAATATAAGGATAGTTAATACTTTCAAACGAATCATAGCTTTTCGTTCTCAATTTAATGGCCCTCGTACCCTGAATGACTCTGCCATCAAAAACAACATATACTCCTCCAATATCTTCACAAGCAAACCGGATCGCATCAGAGATATTCCTTTTGGCATCTGTCTTTTTAAAGGCAATCGGGACCTGAGAACCAGTAATGACGATTGGTTTCCCTAAATCTTGTAACATATATGAGAGCGCAGCAGAAGTGTAAGCCATAGTATCTGTTCCATGGGTAATCACAAAGCCATCATAATCATGGTAGTGCTTATGGATGGATTGTGCCATTTCTGTCCAATCTTCCGGCTGCATATTTGTACTATCAATATTCATCAAAGGCTTACTATCAATCTGACATAGTAAATCCAATCCCGGTAGGTGGCCTAAAATTTCGTCAGCTTTCATTTCTGGAACAAGTCCATTTTTTCCTTCTAACGATGCAATTGTACCACCTGTAGTAAGCAACATCAACTTCTTCATTTTTGATTTTAACTTTTCCAATATACTACCCCCTAATAAGCCTCCCTGTTTCACTATCATTCTAATATCTCAGAAAAGGATGTTTCCGCTGTAAATGTTCATGTAACGCGTACAACACATGTAATTATAGTCATGTTTCATAGTGAAATCAAGCGAAAGTTATTCATTACGCGTACACTTTTTTCAATATGATGTTATAATGGATTTATATAAAAGGAGAGTAATAATAATGATTTTGAATAGATTGACTACATTAAGGAAGTCCAAAAGATGGTCTTTGCAATATACCGCTGACAGGCTCGGAATCGCCAAAAGTACCTATGCCGGTTACGAATCGGGCCACCGCCGCCCTTCATTAGAAACGATTAATTTATTGGCAGGCTTATATGATACCTCAACTGATTACATTCTGGGTCGAGTGGATTATCAATCTAAGGATATGGATAATGAGTCGCCTCAAGTCATGGAATTAACGGATTTACCAGATATGAAGCTAGCTGTAGATGGAATTTCCCTTTCTGAAGAGGAAACGATTCAATTTATCGCTTTTATTAGAGCTAAACGGGAAGTGGAAAAAAATCGCGATAAACAAAATGAAACATAGCAGACATTGAGTTTAAACTGGTATTTGGTAAAAGAACCGTACTTCATCAGCAGGTTCTTATACTGCCTGACATGTTCATTATAACTGTAATATACCGCGGCTTTCATCAATTAGGATAGGTCGGTTCGCCCATTTTGACGGTTGCACGTAATTATTTCTGTGTTTAGAAATTTAAATTTCATTAACTAATATATAGAAGATATTCGGTTTTTTTTAAAAATCATCCATTTTCATTTTCTGATGTCCTCTTTAGACTTATTCATTTTCMCTCTTTATCTATTTGCAATGAAAGAAAAAACATGGCAAAGATCATGGTTTCCCCCGGTGAATTAATCAAAAAAGAAGCAACATGAAGTGAGCGTTATGTCTTAATTCATGTGCTTCTATTATTGGAATCCTTAAAGAAATGGAAAATTCCTCAATATAATGTCTCAACAGATATGCTGCATTTCCATATTTTAAGGCATTTCATCTTCTTTTTCCCTATTCTTGAAAGCTTCATGAGTGACAATATCCTCAATCTGTTCATACTGGCGGCTGTGTTCCTTCTCTTCGCTAATTCTATTATTGGGTAAATTTCCTGGATGTCCTTTTTCTTTATGATTAAAATTTTTACCACGACTCATAACTCATTCTCTCCTTTCCATTCATTGTTTGTCTAGTTTTCCCAAGCACGAAAAAAATATGATTTAATTTCTCTTTTTACAGTTTTTGCAAAAGGGTTGGTTTACCTGTAATTTTCAGCTGATTTTGTGCGACTTATTTCTGAAGTGTCAAGAAATTAATAATTCAATCCTTTCAAATTACTCGAATCTGAATAAAKAGCTCAAAAAGAACAGGAACCGCCAAATTCCTGTTCTTTTTGTTTATAGGTTTCCCGACTACTTACATATTTAATAACAATATTTTTGATAACAAAAAAGGCTAGGAGAACGTTACCACGGAAGGTCGCCACTTTCTTGAAATGCCCGCAATATGATGAGGAGCGGTTCTGCAACATCCTCCAATTATATTTGCCCCCGCATGGTGCCAATCTTCAGATTTCACATCGAGCCTATTACATGATTCTGGACCATGCCATGTTTTAGTTTCTGGATTATATGATTCACCGGAATTCGGATAAACGATAATTGGTTTATGCGTGTTTGCACGCAACACCTGTATGGCTTCCGTGATAACTGATACAGGCGCACAGTTGATGCCAATTGCGGCAATTTGCTCACTGTCCCCAAACAATCTGGCACACTCCTCCAGCAATGTGCCGTCACTAATCGCTTTTTCATTTTTCAAAGAAAAGGACAGCCAAGCATAGACTTCTGGATAATCTTTCAATAATGAATGTAATACTTTTGCTTCTTGCAGGGAAGGAATCGTTTCAAATGCTAAAATGTCAGCTCCTGCTTCAACCAAAGCTGATATTCGTGAGCGATGAAATGCCGCCAAAGCTTCATCTGAAACACCATAATTCCCAACATACTCTGAACCATCTGCAAGATAAGCCCCATAAGGTCCAACTGATGYAGCAACCAATGGCTTAGGTCTAATCGTTTGATATTCTTCCTTCCAAAATTCATCTCTTGCTTTTCTTGCTAGTAAAACCGTTTTCCTGATTAGATCCAATGCCTCTTTTTCTTGTATTCCGCGGAGGGCGAAACCTTCAACCGTTGCTTGATAGCTTGCCGTTATCGCACAGTCAGCACCAGCTCGAAAGTAGTCAGAGTGCACCTGGTAAATCACTTCTGGATTTTCAAGTAATACACGTGCAGACCACAGGGGATCGTCCAAATCACACCCATGACTTTCAAGCTCTGTAGCTAAAGCTCCGTCCAAAATCATAACTGAATGACCTTGTAAAATTGCTTCAATTGGGTTAATTTTATTTTTCATGGTCTACTCCTCTTTTCTTTATGGTTTGTGTCAGATAATAACTTCCATAGCAAAACAAAATAAACGGAATGCCACAATATAGTGCTATTCTTTGTGTAGGATCAAATGCAATTCCTATGCAAGAAGCAAGACATAGCATAAATGAAACGATTGGTACGAATGGATATAATGGTGTATGATAAGCCAAATCATTAACTGAGTTTCCTTCGTTTATATATCGTCTGCGAAATAGAAACTGTGACGCGCTAATACTCATCCAAACTATAACCACGGCTAGTCCAGAAATGGATACAAGCACTATATATACAGTATCCGGCGCAATAATACTCGAGAAAAGTGCTAAAACACCGCCCAACATACTGAAAAGGACTGCATTCAAGGGAACACCCCGTTTTGTCAATTTTGCAAATATTGGTGAAATAGTTTTCTTATCTGCAAGTGACCAAAGCATCCTGGATGAGGCATATAGTCCTGAGTTCGCAGCGGACAAAATGGCAGTTAATATAACAAAGTTCATAATATCCGCTGCATATGGCACTCCAATTCGTTCTAGAACGGCAACAAAGGGGCTCTCTAATACGCTTGCATCCGAAACAGGCAATAATGCGGATAAAACAACGATGGTACCTATAAAAAAGATAATCAATCTCCATAATGTCATACGGATTGCCTTTGGAATCGTTTTTTCCGGATTCACAGTTTCTCCAGCTGCAACTCCGATCAATTCAGTTCCAGAAAATGCAAAATTCACCGCGAGCATCGTCATTAGAATGGCAAAAGCACCATTTGGAAATAAACCTGCACTTGTAACATTGGAAAATAACGGAGCTGATTGTGCGTTAATCATTGGAATGAAACCTATCATTGCCGCAGCTCCCAGAATAATGAATATTACAATAGCAAATACCTTTATAGACGCAAACCAGAATTCGGATTCAGCGAAAAACTTAACGGTCCACGCATTTAATGCCAAGACCAAAATGGCAAATAGAGCACTCCATATCCAGACACTGATTAATGGAAACCATCGCTGCATCAACAATCCTGCAGCCGTGAATTCCGAACCTAGTGCAACAGTCCAGGTTAGCCAATACAACCAGGCTACTGTATACCCTGTCCCTGGTCCGATGTATTTGGCTGCGTAACTATGAAACGCACCAGTCTCGGGCATATGCACTGATAGTTCACCTAGACATAGCATGACTAGATAAACCACTAATGCACCAATCAGATACGAAAGGATGGTTCCGAACGGACCAGCCTGTTGAATCGTATAACCCGAACTTAAGAATAAACCAGTTCCAATCACCCCGCCAAGCGATAGCATTATTATATGCCGTGCTTGCATTTGCCTTTGAAAATCATGCTTCCTTTTGTTATCCATTCTTACTCTCCTTAATCTTGCATCCAGAAAAAACGAAAACGCACTCTAAAAAAGAGTGCGTTACTGACAAATAAACACGTACGGTCTTATCTATCAAGGTTTCACCCCCTGGAATTAGCACAGTGTCTTTGTAGACCTGTTGCTGAGGTTTCATAGGGCCAGTCCCTCCACCTCTCTGGATAAGAAATTATTTTTTTATAACTTTATCAATCTATGAAAAATTTGTCAAGTTTTGTTTCGGAATGTAAAGACTTCCTTTTAAATGCTAACGATCATGGCGTCTGCGGCATTAATATTAAAAGGTTGCTTATTTTTGGAACAGGCGCTAAGCGTATTATATTGGCAAATAAAACTAACCGGGGTCATTTTGGTCTTAAAAATGGCAACATCTTAAAAGATGTCGCCATTTTTTTCTTTTTCCTTAAGGACGTTCTATTTCAAATAATTCCCCTAGTTTTGTATAAGTATGACCTGCTAATCTTGCTACAGGTTTTAGCCCTTTCGGGTCAATACGGCCATTATGGTAAATATCTTGCTCTATATGATAGCAGACTATTTTCCCTATCAGTAAATCACAACCAGGTTCATTCTTGGAACCTGCCAATGGAATCGATTGCTCTAATGTACATTCAAAACGCACCTTCGCTTCTTCCAATCCTGGTACGGATACCCTATCACTAACAGCCAGCGTGAAATTAGTAAGACCCAATTCACTTTCTTCAGATGGGAGTTCCTTGGCCGTTCGATTTGCATCAGCAACATTATTTTCATCAGTGATATGAACAACGAACTCACCTGTTTGAATTGCATTTCGGGCTGTATCCTTTGAAACTCCTTCTTTCCGTTGAACAGAAATGGAAATCATCGGAGGATTTGAACTGACTATGTTAAAAAAGCTGAACGGCGCTATATTGATTGTACCGGTTTCGGATTGTGTCGTAACCAGCGCTATAGGTCTCGGTATAATGCTTCCAGTCAAAAACTTATAATTATCCCGTTCAGTCAGACTTTCAGGGTTAACAGAAATCATCTTCATTCCCCCTCATTCTTATAAAAAGTTCTTTTGAAACCATGAACCTGCTGCATCAACCTCTGAACGTGTCAACTGATGACCGTAATTTTCCCACTGAACTTCAACTGTAGCGCCAGCTTGCTGTAAAAGTTGATTAAGTTCATCAGTTTCTTCTGCCGGGCAAATCGGATCGTTTTTACCTGCAGCTATAAATACAGGTATATCTGAAAGGGACGGCAAAGCAATCCCTCGTCTTGGAACCATTGGATGATGAAGAATCGCTCCTTGTAAGGCCCCCTCGTAATGGAACAGCAAACTTGCCGCTATATTTGCACCATTGGAATAACCTAATGCCACCACTCTGTCACGGTCGAAGTCATATTTTCCGGACGCTGATTCCAAGAAGTCATAAAGCTCCTTCGTTCGGAAAATCAAATCCTCTTCATCAAAAACCCCTTCAGCTAACCGTCGGAAATAACGGGGCATTCCATTTTCAAGTACATTTCCCCGTACGCTCAGTACGGACGAACCCGGTGAAACCATTTCGGATAATGGCAAGAGATCTGTTTCCGTTCCTCCAGTGCCATGTAACAGCAGTAGTAACGGGGCTTCTGGATTACTTCCTTTTTGAAAAATATGTTTCATCATTTATCCTCCTCTAGTACTCTCGGCACTGCCGGCAGTAACGTTTTTTCCATAACTTCCCGCTTTTCTTCCAACCATGGCGGCAGCATTAATTTACTGCCCATCGTTTCTTTCGTTTCATCATGAGCAAAGCCAGGTGGATCTGTGGCAACTTCAAAGAGTATGCCTCCATCTTCCCTGAAATAAATCGCATCGAAGTATTGTCGGTCTGTAAAGGGTGTCACACCATAGCCATGGTTACCGATATGCTCCCTCCATTCTTTATGATCTTCATTATCGCTCGCACGCCATGCAATGTGATGGACAGTTCCCACTCCGATTTTACCGTTTGGTAAAACCGTTTTTTTAACATCGATCAAATTGCCGATATCCGATGTGGATTTGAAGCGGATGAAATCGCCCTCTTCCCCAACCTTTTGAAGGCCCATCACTTCCTCTAATAGTTCCATCGTTTTGATCGGTTTTGACGTCAATAATACAGCTCCGCCGAAACCCTTGACCGCCTTATCAGCTGGTACACCGCCGAATGACCACTCGCTATTTTTACCTTCTTTACGCTCAACCAGTTCAAGTTGCAAACCATGTGGGTCTTGGAACTCAAGATATTCCTCACCGAAACGTGAAACCTTTTCAAAGTCTATATTAAATTTACCCAAACGATTTTCCCAGAAGCCCATTGAACCCTCCGGAACGGCATATGTTGTAATCCCCACTTGTCCTGAGCCAATTGTCCCTCGGTATGCCTCAGGCCAAGGAAAGAAAGTGATGATTGTGCCCGGTGAACCGGATTCATCTCCGAAATATAAATGATAGGTGCCTGGATCATCAAAATTAACGGTTTTCTTCACCATACGCATTCCCAATACTCCAGCATAAAAATCCACATTCTCTTGAGGATTGCCTACAATTGCGGTTATATGATGTATCCCTGCATTTTGCTTTTGCATGCCGATTACTTCCTTTCCCGTTGATTAATTAGTTGATTTTGTATTAAGTGGTTTTAAATTCGATTCAATATCCTTTCTTTTCGATTCCAAAAAAGGTGGCAGGGCAAGGTTCTCACCTAGATGCTGCTCAGCTTCATCCACTTCAAAACCAGGTCCATCAGTAGCTAATTCAAATAATATGCCATTCGGCTCCCTAAAATAGAGTGAACGGAAATAAAAGCGGTCCACATATCCCGAGTTCACGAATTTCGATTCACTAATCTTTTCTACCCATTTTCTCAATTCTTCTTCATCATCCACCCGAAAGGCAACATGATGTACTCCACCCCTCCCCAGCCTTTCCCGAGGTATGTCATTCCTTTCTTCAATATGGAGTTCTGCTCCAGTTCCTCCTTCACCTGTCTCGTAAACGACTATCGGATTTTGCCCCCTGATTGCGGATGGGTATGTGCCTGATTTCCTGAACCCCAATACCTCGATAAGAACACTTTCTGTTTGTTCAATATTGGGTACTGTGAGTTTTACTGGTCCTAATCCAAGTATGGAAAACTCTTGCGGCACTGGGCTTCCATCCCACGGAAATCCTCCATCAACGCCGTTATTATCCTGATCGGAAACCAGAAGAAGCCTCTGCCCTTCAGGATCTTTAAAAGAAAGCACCTTTCTTTCAAAACGGCTCGATATTTCATCGTGCTCAACATTGAATTCCACAAACCGTTTTTTCCAATATCCTAGCGCTTCATCATCCCTCACCCTTAAAGAAATTTCTGAAATGCTATTGTTTCCCTCATGAGTGCGGGCAGCATTCGGAATTTCAAAAAACGTCAATTCCGTACCCGGTGAACCAATTTGATCTCCATAAAATAAGTGATACACACGAACATCATCTTGATTCACCGTTTTTTTGATTAATCGCATCCCTAAGACTTTTGTGTAGAATTCAAAGTTATTTCCCGCTTTTGCTGTAATCGCCGAAACATGATGTAATCCTTTTAATTCCATCCGTACCACTCCTATCTTTATAAATCTCCCCTTACGGAGATGAATTAATCCGCTAATAATATCTCGAATTCAAGGTATTTAATCTAACATAATACTTTTAATGCAAATATCTTGATTTAAAGATAAACGACAGGGATAAAATTGTCAACCATTTTCATTCAAATAATTTCAACCGGATTCACTTATCATAAAATAAAAAATACAGGCCAAAATAAATCGGTATAAGAATGGAGGTTGTGATATATGGTTAAAGATTTTTTTAGCGCAATTGAAGATAGACGCTCTTATTATTCCCTTAGCAAGGAACATGTTGTTCCTGATAAAAGGATTAAAGAAGTTATCGATCATGCCGTTCAATACTCCCCTTCCGCTTACAACTCCCAAAGTGCCAGAGTGATTGTACTAACTGGTCAAAGCCACGACCAATTATGGGATATCACGAAAGAAACATTAAAAAAAGCAGCCGATGGCAAAGATTTTACAAAAACGGAAGAAAAAATGAGATCATTTATAAATGGTTATGGAACGGTTTTATTCTTTGAAGACCAGGCCAAAATAAATAGGCTACAAGAACAATACAAAACGTATGCCGAAAATTTTCCGATTTGGTCGAACCAATCTTCTGCCATTTTACAATTTGTCGTATGGACTTCCTTGGAAATTGAGGGGTTTGGTGCAAGCCTTCAGCATTATAATCCTTTAATCGATGACGAAGTGAGAAAGAAATGGGATATATCACAAGATTGGAAACTCATCGCACAGTTGCCTTTTGGAAAACCCACTGCAGAACCTGGCGATAAAGACTTCTCACCACTTGAAGAACGTGTGAAATATTATCAATGATACAATAGAGACTGGCTCTACTTAACGAGCCAGCCCTTTTATTTTATTTCGCTTTAGTAATCCGGAAATGTTGCAAAAAATTTTGAAAATATCAATGACGCAAAGCCTATATACTCAACAACCGGCATGATTTTGATATCCTCACTGACGTTCAACACGTACATTTCACATCCCCCTATTAATCTTATTGAATTGGTGAAGAACGCCCTGGCAGCCATTCCTTCAAATAATATGGGAGCACACAGGAAAATTGTCTAGCAGCATGTCCACTTTTCAGTAGGCTATATGTCTTATCCTTACATGTTAAATGCTCCATTACCGGATAAATCATTTCCTGTGGGACCAGTCGATCATACTTACTTGCTATGACCAAAACACTAGCATCAATTTTCGATAGCTTCGCTTTTTTTCCCCTTACCTTAAAACCACCATTAACCAAGCTATTTTTTATCAATAAATCCTTGGTTATTTGTTTTGCGGCTGCTCCGGATAACGGTACATGCCCATTAGCCCAAGCATTGAAGCGGCGCCAGTTTTGAACGTATTTTTCATCATCCGCTTGATTCAATAAAGATAAATAAGGTGATATATAGACGGGCGATGTAATTAACCTGATACCATATTTAACTGCACTGGCCGGTATCGTTTGATAAATATCTATTGTCTCGTCAAAATCCGCTGTTCCTTCTTTTAACGCTCCCTGCCATTGATCAAAAAATTCCGAGGCACTGAAATCCACCGGGGTCACGGAAAGTATCAAATTCTTGATGGGCTCGTCTGMAATGGCAGCATATATTGCGGCTATTGTACCTCCGAGGCAAAACCCCATGACTGTAATTTCTGATCCTCCAGAGTGACGTAATGCACGCTGCACTCCTTTTTGAATATAATCGACGATATAATCTTCGATCGATATGTCACCATCTTCAAAGCCCGGGCTTCCAAAATCAAGCAAATACACATCAAAACCTTCATTTACAAAAGATTCTATTAAACTATTCCCCGGAGATAAATCAAGGATCAAAGGAGTATTGATTAGTGAATATATAAGAAAAACCGGTACATCATATTTTTTTTGTGCTGAGGGATAAAACCAAAGCGTTGATTTGTTTTTTTTCCACACCGCTATTTTCGGAGTCAGTCCCATTTCAGGCATTGGCTGATTGGGAATATCCAATAAATGTTGCCATTTAGTTTTGGATTCAGATTGATTTTTCGGCACTTTCCGCTTAGCCATTTGAATTCTCCTGACCAACTGAATTGAACTCAGGCAGTTGTGAGCTTAACAATAAGGAGTTATTTATAAAATCAGATAACCTTTTTTTACTCCCTTCCATTTCATTGGATGCCAATCTTGATTTCTTTTTGATGCTGCGGGATGAATTGGCATTGCCTTTATTGCGAATTGAAGAATTACCCCCGACATTCCCGCCCCTATTCTCAACAAGTATAGAGACCAATTCTTCCAACCCATCAATTTTTTCTTCGAGTTGGATGACTAATTTCGCTAAACTCGCCACATCTTTTTTTGTTGGATAATTCATGATGATGGACATTCTTTCTGAGGCTTCCTGAAGACTATTTATTCTTGGTACCTGCATTTGCGCATTATTGCTCACTCTTTCGATTAATTCGCGATTATTCAGCAGATTTTGAATTTTACTATTCAGTTGTTGCTCTTTTTGTGTGCCCAGTAATTTAAGCCCTTTATAAAAATTGGATTTTTCCGCCATATATTTCTTCCTTCCTTTCTCCTCCGTTTATACTAATGCTGATATTCCACCGTCAATGATCAAAATATGACCCACCATATAGTCAGAAGCCTGTGAGGCTAAAAAAACGGCGGCACCCTTTAAATCATCTTCATCGCCAAACCTGCCAGCCGGAGTTTTACCTAATATGTCATAGTTAGACTTTTCAAGAATTTTCTTTGTGATTTTAGTCGGGAAAAATCCAGGTGCAATTGCATTGACTTGAATGCCGTATCTAGCAAGTTTAACTCCTAAATCCTTGGTCATTGTAATGATGGCACCCTTACTGGTGTTATAAGCTATCGTATCCAAAAGCTCAGGAAACGTCCCGCCAAGACCTGACACCGATGCAATATTTATGATTTTTCCGGAATTTTGCTGCTTCATGACCTTCGCTACAGCCTGTGAAAACAGGAATGTACCTG
>NZ_JBFUIQ010000084.1:0-18285 GCF_056401795.1 Peribacillus sp. P4_D6 | reverse complement strand
ATGCAATGCTGTACTAATGTTCGTCGCCTTGCTTTTGATGGTATTTATTTATCTAGGAAATTATGTAGGGGGATGAATAAGGAATAGCGACGGGGGCAGAAGCATGGAAGCATATATGTTATCCCTTGGTTCCTTATAGTGTTGAAAACAGGGTATGAAGCCGTAATGACGGTATGGAGGGAGCTGTCCTATCTGTATAAAAAGCCCTGGCAGAGGACGGCCATCCACGAATCATAACAAACAGGAATAAGCAAAATTCAAACATGATTGGAATGTATAAGATAAGGTGGACGGTCCTTTATAAAATAAGTCTAAGCTGCATATCAGATTTTTAGGTCAAAAGGGTCCGTTAAAGGACCCTTTTGTCGTGGGATGAGTAAAGGTAAATGCTGGATATGAGTAATGGTGCCTCTTATTTTTTATCTTGCAATTCGGAATTGTGATAAAATATAGGTTAGGTTACAAAAGGAGAGTGAAACTGTGTTATCTATTCCGGATGATAAAATTAGACCATTCATAACTATAACAATTGATCAGCCTACATTTTCAGACCAAAATATTCATGAGATACAGGAACCTTTCTTCTTTCTTATGAAGGAAAATCAAGTGTTTGCGTATATCCGCATGGATGACCTCCCGTTAAATGAAAAAATAACGACAGTCGATCAGCTTTTACAGTATGCTTTTTCGATTGATAATGTCTGTAAATTGCACCCTAACATTTCCTTGCCGCATTTGTTTCAAATTATCGGTGAGCCTATCGTACTGATAAAAACGGATGATGGCCTGCTAACCGGTTATGTAAAAAGGGAAGATGTATTAGCTGAATTATTCAAGCAGGACAGCAAACAAAATTTAGACCTGTT
Organism: Peribacillus sp. P4_D6; assembly: GCF_056401795.1. Taxonomy (NCBI): domain Bacteria; kingdom Bacillati; phylum Bacillota; class Bacilli; order Caryophanales; family Bacillaceae; genus Peribacillus; species Peribacillus sp. P4_D6. The sequence continues at coordinate 17,419 of NZ_JBFUIQ010000084.1, read as the reverse complement.
AAATGTTATATTAACCTCCATTCCTATGGGGATATTTGTGGCTGATAAAGAAAAGAATATTGTGAACTTCAATGAATCAGGCTTGAAGATGATAAAAAAACCTTCTGAACAAGTCCTTAATGAACCTGCTGCGAGCATCTTCAATAAGCAGCATATACATAGCGTGTTTGCCAGCGGGAGCAGTATTCTGAATCAGTTGGAGATTACTGATGTCATGAGTGTGCTTGTCGACTATAGCCCGATTCTGAACCATGAAAAAGAAGTCGAAGGCCTGATCATCATTGTTCAGGATTTACCGATGGTTGAGGAAATGGCCATGGAAATAGAATTGATAAAAAGCTCGAATAAAGATTTGAATGCCATTTTAGCGAATATCTATGATGAAATACTTGTAGTCAATCAAAAAGGAGAGCTGCTGCGCTATAGTGACAGCATCATCTCGGGATTCTGGGGGAAGGACTTAAAAGATTATATCGGGAAGAATCTCTTGCAATTAGAGGATGAAGGGATTTTTAATCCTTCGGTAACCCGGTTAGTCCTTGAACAAAAAAAGAAAGTATCGATTGTCCAAGATACGAAAATGAATAAGAAAGTCCTTTCCGTCGGCACCCCTGTGTTCAATGAAAAAGGGGAAATAGATCGAATAGTCATTGCATCAAGGGATATAACGGAAACGACACAATTGAAATCGGAATTAAATGAAATGAGGAAAGAACTGGACTCTTTCAAAAAACAGGATCAATTTTATAAAGAGTTGGTTTTTGCAAGTCCTAAAATGGAGCAGATAATTAGCCAAGTCAAGAAAATCGCCCATTTTTCATCTACTGTATTAATTAATGGGGAGTCGGGAGTAGGTAAAGAAGTGATAGCTGAAGCCATTCATAAAATGGGCAGGCGATCTAAAATGCCTTTCCTGAAGATAAATTGCGGGGCGATTCCGGAAAACCTTCTCGAAAGTGAATTGTTTGGTTATACGAAGGGTTCCTTTACAGGAGCGGATAAAAATGGGAAGGTAGGATACTTTCAGCAGGCTAATAAAGGTGTTTTATTCCTGGATGAAGTTGGTGACATGCCCATACATCTGCAAGTCAAGCTGCTGCGGGTACTCCAGGAACAGGAAGTGATTCCGATTGGCAGCACTACACCCATTTCCATTGATGTTCAAATTGTTGCGGCCACGAATAAGAGTCTGGAAAAAATGGTCGAGATGGGCACGTTCCGGGAAGATTTATTCTATCGGTTGAACGTCATACCCATACATGTGCCCCCATTAAGGGAAAGGCCGGAGGATATCCCGCCGCTAGCCTTTCATTTCCTGCAAAAACTGAATGAAAGGTATCAGCGGAATTATCACTTTTCCCCTGATGCATTAAATATACTGGAAGTCTATACTTGGCCGGGAAACATTCGTGAGTTGCAGAACATGATTGAAAGATTGGTTGTTTCTGCAGATGAAGAGATGATCGATGCTGACTTCATTCAAAGGTTCATACCTGTGGGCAGTGACTTTAAACAAACGAAACCCATCATTACGAGAATCCTTCCGCTGCAGGAAGCGCAGGATCATGTGGAAGAACAATTGATCATGCTTGCCATGAAACAGTATAAAACCACGACCAAAGCGGCTAAAGCGCTTGGGATAAGTCAATCGTCAGTGAGCAGGAAGTATCAAAAAGTGTTAGCTGAACAACAAAGTAAGAAAATCGAAAATGATGCATTTTGATCAAAAGCCGTTGCCGAGTGATGAAAATCACTTGTCAACGGCTTTTATTTTTATGAAGGCATTTTCGAAGCTTTTCAATGATTTCCCAAACTTGATTATGCAAAGTGAAATAACGATATGCATATTTGCATAGTTTTAGAGTGGTTTTTTTAAAAAAATGCGATTTTATTGGTTAATTAACTTGGCATGCTTCTTGCTTGATTAGTAAGTATAAGAAAAAAGGGAGGTAAGCATCAAAGTTTCATAAAACAAKCAAACTTAATTAACCCATCAACTAAAGCTATAAAAAAAGGAGATTATAAAATGTCAATTAACGTAGAAAGTAAAAACACTCAAGCTAACCAATCAGCAACTCAAGATTATATTAAAAAGGTTCTTCAATTAATCGAGCAGAAAGAAATTTCAAAAGAAGATGCACAGTGGGTAACAAGAGAAACGGTCGAGAATTTCCGTAACCATGTAAACCCTGGGTTTTTGGAATACCGGAAGACGGTCACTAAAGACACACAGTTCGCTTCGGTGGAGTGGTCTGATCAAGATTCCTGTTTTACGGATGTAAATGGAAAAAAATATATTGATTGTTTAGGTGGCTTTGGTATTTATAATGTTGGCCATCGTAACCCTAAAGTAGTAAAGGCAGTAACCGATCAATTGCAAAGACAAGCCCTTCATAGCCAGGACTTACTTGATCCATTACGTGCAATGCTTGCCAAGATCCTTGCCGAAATCACACCGGGAGATCTAAAATACTCATTCTTTACGAACAGCGGTACCGAGAGCGTGGAAGCTGCACTTAAGTTGGCTAAAATGTACAGTGACAAATACACGATCATTTCCACGACAAAATCATTTCATGGGAAAAGCCTTGGTTCCCTATCGGCAACGGCAAAGGGCATGTTCAGAAAACCGTTCATCCCGTTGGTTCCAGGTGTGCGCCATGTACCGTTCGGTGATGTGGATATGATGAGAAAAACGTTTGAAAGTTGTGCATTGGTCGGTGAAGATGTTGCTGCTGTGCTGTTAGAGCCTATTCAAGGTGAAGGAGGGGTCATTCTGCCTCCGCAGGATTATTTAAAGCAGGTTCGGGCATTATGTGACGAATATGATGCGTTATTGATCTTGGATGAAGTGCAAACAGGAATGGGACGGACAGGTAAAATGTTCGCTTCTGAGCTATATGATGTTGTTCCGGACATTATTTGTTTAGCGAAAGCATTTGGTGGCGGTGTAATGCCTGCAGGCGCTGTTGTAGCCAATGAGAAAGTATTTAAAAGCTGGTTCGACAATCCATTCATGCATACTACGACATTTGGTGGAAATCCATTAGCTTGTGCTGCGGCCATCGCTACGATCGACGTACTTTTGGAAGAAAACTTACCGCAGCGTGCTGCGGAAGTTGGAGAATACTTCTTAAATGGGTTAAGGGAAGTGGCTGCTGAGCACAAAGATAAGGTGCTGGAAATCCGTGGCCAAGGATTAATGATCGGTATTGAGTTCCATAAAGATGAAGTGGGTTATGAATTCTCAAAAGCCCTTTTTGATAAAGGCATTTTGGTGGCAGGTACGCTTATTAATTCCAAAACAATCAGGATCGAGCCATCATTGACTATTAAGCTGGATGAAGTCGATACAGTAATTAAAGCGTTTAAAGAAGTCTTGCCAACTCTTCAATCTTAATTAAAAAAAGCAGAAAAACAGCCTTTGGCTGATTCAGACTGTAGATAAAAAGGTTTCGGAATGGTATCATTCCGAAACCTTTTTGAATTTGTAGCAGTTTTAGATAATGATGAACTCTCCAAGGTCATTATTTCCACCATTTCTCCCCTTCGTCAAGTCCAGGTGGCCATCTTCTTTACATGAATGGGAACCTCCATTCTACTAGTCTGCAAGAGGTGTTCTAAGTAAACATTTCAAGCTGATCAAAGGTATCCTCACCACCTCGAGTATTCACCCTTAAATAAGGAGCTTATCTTCCTGTTAACACAAGGTTGACTGGAACGGAACGTACGAGACTCCTGCGGGAAAACGGGGCCAAGGGAGACCTCACAGGCGCTAATAGAGCCGAGGGCGGACCTTCCGGTAAAGCGAGTGCCCTACGTTCCAATCAACGGTCAAATTTTAAACACCTTAAAAAACTGTCGACAAACTCAATTATTATCGAGTTTGTTTATAAACTGAAACAGTCATTGCGCTGTTTTTTTGTTGCTTGGAGGAGGGAATAATTACATATTTCTCGTTTTATAACTGGATCTCAGAATTTTTTTTCACGAGAACGAGTAATGAAAACGGGAATTACACAGATTGGACAAGGATTTAATTCCTTTAACGTAATTTGGTATGTTATAATAATTTCTGGAAAAAGGAGTGATGAAGATATGACACCTGCCCTGCAAAAAATGTGGATATCCTTTATAGCTATGGGCTTTATGGTTATCTCTATATTTCTAATCTACTTAAGCCGCTATAAATTAAAAGGTTTTTGGAGAGTCTTGACAGCAATTATCGCATACATACTTATGATTCTGGCCGGCTTGATCATCCTTATCGTTGTTCTTAGCGGGCCAACCACTTGATAGGTGAGGAGAAATGATGAGAAATTTTTTCAAAATATTATGTTTATTATGCATCTCTGTATCATTATCCGGCTGCTTATATCCGGAGAAGCAAAAAATGCAAAACCAACTGCCTTATAAAGAACAAATACAATCCGTCCAAAGTGCAGTGGATCAATTTCAGAAGGATGAAGGCGGCATACTGCCGATAGTTACTAAAGATGCAGGGACACCGATTTATCAAAAATATGTCATAAAATTTTCTAAGATTTCGCCGAGGTATATGGCTGAACCGCCTGACAATGCCTTTGAATCAGGGGGTGTCTTTCAATACATCCTCGTTAATGTTGAAAAAGATCCGACTGTAAAGCTGTTGGATGTCAGGATGGCGCAGAAGATTCAGGATGTTTCCTTGAGATTGACTGCCTATCAGCAAAGCAACGGATACCCGCCGTTTAAGGAAAGGTTATCCGATAATGTCTTCACGCTTGATTATGAAAAGATGGGCCTGAAGGAAGCTCCGACGGTCACGAGTCCATTTTCACAAAAAGATTTATACCTTATAGTCGATGGTCAAGGCAGCATTTTTGTTGATTATACACCTGATTTACTTGAGGCATTGAAGAAGAATGAGGGGAAAATCAAGCAAGGTGAAGATATCCGGGAACTGCTGGTGCAGAGTTCGGAGTTCGTCCCTGCCTATTCGTTACCATATACAATTGATGAAAAAACAAATACTCCAATATTTCTTACAAAATAGGCATAACCCTTCTTCTGCAAAATATATTGTAGGGGAAGGGTTATTTCTTTTATCTTTATTTCATCTTACTTTTAAAATAACAACCCTTATATAAAAATTTCTGGTGGAGGAAGGGATTGAACCAGGGAAATAAATGGAATAAATTTTTAGGACAACATCATAGATATATATTGTCCTAAATAAATGCAAATGGATAAACGAAATCCCAAAACTCTAATTCGGGAGGGGATACCTTGGAAAAGGTAGATATTTTTAAAGATATAGCTGAACGGACCGGTGGCGATATATACTTGGGGGTGGTCGGTGCCGTCAGGACTGGAAAATCCACATTTATTAAAAAATTCATGGAGCTAGTCGTCATTCCGAATATACCGTCTGAGGCGGACCGTGCCAGGGCACAGGATGAATTGCCACAAAGTGCTGCCGGAAAGACGATCATGACGACGGAACCCAAATTCGTACCGAACCAGGCAGCATCGATACAAGTAGCTGAAGGTCTCGACGTGAACATCCGTTTAGTCGATTGTGTCGGTTATACAATACCCGGGGCAAAAGGGTATGAGGATGAAAATGGTCCCCGCATGATTCACACGCCTTGGTATGAAGAGCCGATTCCGTTCAATGAAGCTGCCGAGATCGGTACTCGTAAAGTAATTCAGGATCATTCCACATTAGGCGTGGTCGTTACGACGGATGGTTCGATAGGAGAAATCCCGCGAAGTGATTATTTAGAGGCCGAGGAAAGGGTCGTCGAAGAATTGAAGGAGGTTGGCAAGCCATTTATCATGATTGTCAATTCCGTTCAGCCTCACCACCCGAATACGGTAGCACTGAGGGAATCCTTGCAGGAAAAGTATGATATCCCCGTATTGGCCATGAGTGTCGAAGGAATGCGGGAATCGGATGTTTACAGCGTACTGCGCGAGGCCTTGTACGAATTTCCTGTTCTCGAGGTCAATGTTAATCTCCCTAGCTGGGTAATGGTTCTGCGCGAGGATCATTGGTTAAGGGAAAGTTACCAGGAAGCGGTTAAAGAGACAGTCAAGGACATTAAGCGCCTGAGGGATGTTGATCGTGTAGTCGGTCATTTCAATGAATTCGAGTTCATTGACCGTGCAGCGCTTGCAGGCATTGAGATGGGGCAGGGGGTTGCAGAAATAGACCTATACGCCCCGGATGAACTATATGATGATATTCTGAAGGAAATTGTCGGTGTGGAGATTCGGGGCAAGGATCATCTGTTATCATTGATGCAGGACTTTGCGTATGCGAAAGCAGAATATGATCAGGTGGCCGATGCGTTGAGAATGGTTAAACAAACTGGATATGGTGTCGCAGCCCCGTCCCTTAACGATATGAGTCTTGATGAACCGGAAATCATCCGCCAGGGAGCCAGGTTCGGTGTCAGGCTAAAAGCTGTAGCTCCTTCCATCCATATGATCAAGGTCGATGTCGAATCCGAATTCTCGCCAATCATCGGTACGGAAAAGCAAAGTGAGGAATTAGTACGGTATCTGATGCAGGATTTCGAAGACAATCCACTTTCCATTTGGAACTCCGATATTTTTGGAAGAAGCCTAAGTTCCTACGTAAGGGAAGGCATACAGGTGAAATTAGCGATGATGCCAGACAATGCACGCTATAAATTAAAAGAAACACTTGAGAGGATTATTAATGAGGGCAGTGGCGGTTTGATTGCCATCATCTTATAGAAAACGTTTAAGGCCGGACCAACTCCATTTATGGATTGGTCTTTTTACATGGAAGAAACGGCAGGATCGAAAGAAAAATATCATTTATGAACGCTAATATTTGAATTAATCTGCTGTTCTTTAGTATAATCTTGAAAAAACCTTGTGGTTAAGCGATTTTCAGCAATATAATAAGTTTAATTTCTATAAAAAAGGGAAATGATGAATAGCGAAAGACAAAATTTATAATATATACAATTATTGATGAAAAGATTCCCATTATTTTTTGAATTCCCTTGCTAAGCTTATAGGATTTGTGATAATCTACATACAGAAAACGCGTTATAACAGCGATTTCAACCTATTTATAAATTTCTGAATGAATTATTTGGAAATTAAATCGGCTTGGTAATCCTTGATTGTCAGGGAATGAAAATTTTTTGACCGAAGCTAATATCAAATCACTATTATAGTGTTGTAATAATGATTTTTTATAAAGATTCCTTTTGGGAGGAGGTGAATGGCATGAACAAAACAGAATTAATTAATGAAGTTGTTACAGCAACTGAAATTTCTAAGAAAGACGCTACAAAAGCTGTTGATGCTGTTTTTGATACAATCTTAGAAGCTCTAAAAAACGGTGATAAAGTCCAATTGATCGGTTTTGGTAACTTTGAAGTTCGTGAACGTGCGGCTCGTAAAGGGCGTAACCCACAAACTGGTGACGAAATCGAAATTGCAGCTAGCAAAGTGCCAGCTTTCAAACCCGGTAAAGCGCTGAAAGATGCAGTGAAGTAATTCTACCATTACATACGGGTGCTTAACCGAAAAGGGCCGCGTGAAAACGCGGTCCTTTTTTTGCTTCTTAATTTCCATCTGTGATAATATAAAAGACAGTGAATATTTTAGATACGCTTCAGATGGTAAATCTGTCACAAGAAAATACCCATCCGAAACCGCTTCTGGCGAAACCGCCTTTAAAGGGCTTCAATCTTTGGGTAATCGGTCGCTTTATAATTGCAATTATGGATTTCCGGGTGCAACGCGCTTTGGTTTTTTTATCTGAATACATAATATTATTGATTTTTTAGGAGGTACAAAAAATGGCTAATGTTGATCATGCCAAATTAGAAGAAGCGGTTAAAATGCTTCTCGAGGCTGTAGGGGAAGACCCAACGAGGGAAGGACTGCTGGATACTCCTGCTCGTGTAGCCAGAATGTATGAAGAAATTTTTTCTGGACTTAATCAGGATCCAAAGGAATATTTCGATACTGTTTTTGGGGAGGACCATGAAGAACTCGTACTTGTAAAGGATATTCCGTTTTACTCGGTATGTGAACATCATTTAGTCCCTTTTTACGGGAAAGCCCATGTAGCATATATTCCGAAAAACGGAAAAGTGACTGGTTTAAGCAAATTGGCACGGGCGGTTGAGGCTGTATCGAAGCGTCCGCAGCTTCAAGAGCGCATCACTTCTACAGTTGCAGACTCGATAATGGAAAAGCTCGAGCCTCATGGTGTAATGGTTGTAGTAGAGGCTGAACATATGTGCATGACCATGCGTGGCGTGAAAAAACCGGGATCTAAAACAGTGACTTCAGCTGTAAGGGGAACGTTTGCGAAGGATCACCGTACTAGAGCTGAAGTACTGGCATTCATTAAAGACTAAGGATATGGGGGCAGGAAAAAATGAATGATAAAAAGATTCTGAATGATTTTGTCGTAATCAAAGCCATTGAGGATAGTGTGAATGTCATCGGGTTGACAAGGGGAACGGACACCAAGTTTCACCACTCCGAAAAACTGGACTCAGGAGAGGTGATGATCGCACAATTCACGGAGCATACCTCGGCAATTAAAATCAGGGGCCATGCAAAGGTCTATACTCCATTCGGAGAGATAGAAAGTGATTCCAAAAAGAATTCACCTGACAAATGATCGTTTCTCAATGCTTGGTTAATTATAAATCAATCACCTGATATCGCGTTTAACAAGCTGTAAATTTCCCGCATCCATTTTTTTGAAGAGCAAAAGTCGATGATTTCCTTGTTTTTGGAAGTTTCATTTTATAAACGTTGACCATTTCATCTGATTGTTTTTATGGTATAATAATGTGTATTTTACACAGACAGAAACCAATATGTATGTATGAAAAAAATTATCTTTCGGGGATGCAAGGGTGATCTCAATTGTTAAACATAACGGACGACATAAGGCAATTAAAACGATTAATAGAAACGAAAGCTCAACATCCATATTTGTTGAAGTATATACAAAAGCCAAGCTTGGACGAAGATAAACTGATGTTGCTTTGGGGATTGTTTAACGATTTGGACGTTACAAGCGAAAAACGGAATCAATACATCATTTCAACCATGTTAGTGCAAATAGCTCTGGATACCCATGAAATCGTCTCGAATTCGGGTGAAGGAATCGAGTCGCCGGAGGTATTGAAAAATCGCCAATTACAAGTTCTTGCCGGTGATTACTATAGTGGCTTATATTATCAAGGGCTTGCCAGTATAGGTAATGTTGATATGATCCGTATCCTTTCAAGCGCGATAAAAAAAATAAATGATAATAAAATCATTCTATACCAACAAGGGTCGATTCAAGATGTACCAACGCTTTTAATGACGATAAAAGCGATCGAGGCTTCGCTGATTCAGAAACTTGCGGATTACTATAATGAGCCTGCCTGGATAGAGATATCGGAAGATCTGCTGCTTTTAAAACGGTTGCATGCCGAGAAGAGAAGTTATATGAAGTCGGGGGAATCAATAATTTTTGATGCCCTAAGGGAAATGCCTTTTGATGACTCGATCGGTGGGGATGTTCCCATTTCGGAAAAGGAAGAACAGGTACGCACCCAATTCGACAAGTGCCTGAGGGATGCCAGGCAATCCGTAGAGCGCTCGATGCGGAAGCTGGCAAAGTTGGATGATGAACTACTGGAAAGAGTGAAGGCCATCTTGGAACAAACAGAGAGTATGGCAAATTCATATGTGAAAGAAGGGTGAATCATGGAGCAGTCTAAAGAGCAAAAAGTTCATCATGTCTTTGAAAAGATTTACGGAAATTATGACAAGATGAATTCCCTCATCAGCTTTAAACAGCATCTTAAATGGCGGAAGGCTACAATGGCCATCATGAATGTCCCAAAAGGCGCCCATGCACTGGATGTATGCTGTGGAACGGCGGACTGGACCATTGCCCTTGCTAATGAAGTAGGACCAGAAGGAAAGGTTGTTGGTCTGGATTTTAGTAAAAACATGCTGAAAATCGGCGAACAAAAGGTGAAGGAACTCAATCTGGATCAAGTTTCCCTAATGCATGGGAATGCAATGGAACTTCCTTTTGAGGATAATAGCTTTGACTATGTCACGATCGGTTTCGGGCTGCGGAATGTCCCTGATTACATGAAAGTGCTTAAAGAGTTAAACCGTGTAGCGAAGCCAGGTGGTATGGTCGTTTGCCTGGATACGTCACAGCCAACGATGCTAGGCTTTAAACAGGGATATTATTTTTATTTCCGTTTCATCATGCCCATGTTCGGCAAATTATTCGCAAAAAGCTATAGTGAATACTCATGGCTGCAGGAATCGGCTCGAGATTTCCCAGGCATGAAAAAGCTTGAAAACATGTTTAAGCAGGCAGGAATGGAAAATGTCAGTTATAAAGCCCATTTCGGTGGGGTAGCAGCAACACATTTCGGGTACAAGCCTTCAAAATAAGCAGAATAGCAATGGACAAAGCTGGGTGGAATGTATGAAATTTAAAATGATGTATTCATTTTTGAATGCAGATTTGCAATTAATAGAAAAAGAACTGGAAGCCGCAATTGAAGCGGATTCCACGGTTTTAAGGGAAGCTTCCCTGCATTTACTGCAATCCGGTGGAAAACGGATCCGTCCGGTATTCGTCCTATTGGGTGCGAAGTTTGGCAACTATGATATTCATGTCGTAAAGCATGTCGCAGCGACTCTGGAACTGATTCATACGGCTTCCCTTGTACATGATGATGTTGTGGATGATGCGGATTTACGCAGGGGGTCGGCTACCATCAAGTCGAAATGGGATAATCGTGTCGCCATGTACACAGGCGACTTCATTTTTGCTCGTGCACTGGAAATGATGGCGGTMATCGAGTCTCCGCTTGCGCATCAAATTCTCGCTGATACCATGGTTGAACTATGTCTTGGGGAAATTGAACAAATTAAAGATAAATATAATTTCGAACAGAATTGGCGGATATATTTTAGACGGATCAAACGGAAAACGGCATTACTCATTGCATCCAGCTGCCAGTTGGGAGCCATTTCAGCAGGTGTTGAAGAGGGAATTCACGAAAAGCTATTTAAATTCGGATATTATGTCGGTATGTCCTATCAAATCACCGATGATATATTGGATTTTACGGCGTCGGAAGAAGAGCTTGGTAAACCGGCCGGGAGTGATTTGATTCAAGGTAATATCACTTTACCCGTTTTGATCGCTATGGAGGATCCAAAGTTAAAAAAGCTTATCGAAACTGTTCGGGAAGATACGCCAAAAGATGAAATGTCCCATATAATCAATGCGATAAAAACTTCCGGTGCCATTGAACAGGCAGCGAGGATCAGTGATATGTATTTAGAAAAAGCTTTTACTGAGTTGAAGGGTCTTCCTGCCATTAAAGCTAGAAAAACTTTATCGGATATCGCGAAAAATATCGGAAAAAGAAAGTTTTGATAATGGGAGTTGCGAAACTCATCAAACAATGGTAATATTCTAAAAGTATTGCCTTATATAGGCAAATAACAATGATACATATTAGGAGTGACATTCATGGAAAGAACTTTTTTAATGGTAAAGCCTGACGGCGTTCAACGCAATTTAATCGGTGAAATCGTTTCCCGTTTCGAAAAGAAAGGCTTCCTTCTTGCAGGAGCAAAATTAATGGTCATTTCTCAAGAATTGGCTGAGCAACATTATGGCGAGCACAAAGAACGTCCTTTCTTTGGCGAATTAGTGGACTTCATTACTTCAGGTCCTGTCTTCGCAATGGTTTGGGAAGGTGAAAATGTAATCGCTACAGCACGTCAAATGATGGGTGCTACTAACCCTAAAGATGCAGCAGCAGCAACAATTCGTGGCGATTTTGCGGTAACTGTCGGCAAAAACATCATTCACGGATCTGATTCAGCTGAAAGCGCTGTGCGTGAAATCGGTTTATTCTTCAAAGAAGAAGAACTTGTTGAGTATTCTAAACTTGTAAACGAGTGGGTTTATTAATTAGTACTCATCACTATATAGGAAGCGGGTTTCATCGTCATTATGCGATGGAACCCGTTTTTTTTGCATTGCTTTTTTAGCTTCCCGGGATGGTAAGGAATTATTGTAGTTTAAAGAAAATATGGCAATCTCCGATATATATAGGGAAGGACCACTTAAATAATTATGTGCAGGGGAGTCGTAGGAATGCCACAAGAATATGAAGAGTTTATTCGTAATATCAAAACGCTGACAGGCATTGATTTGGCATTATATAAGGAAGGGCAAATGAAAAGGCGATTGACATCTCTATATGAAAAAAGAGGATATCATTCATTTCGTGAATACCATAAAGACATTCAAACCAATCCCGAAGTTTTAAATGAGTTTCTGGATAGAATGACAATCAATGTTTCCGAATTTTATCGAAATGCGAAAAGATGGAAGGTATTGGAGCAGAAAATCCTTCCAGGTCTTTTAGCAAGCAAAAAAAAGTTGAAGATTTGGAGTGCGGCCTGTTCAACTGGCGAGGAACCATACACACTTGCCATGATTTTATCCAATCTGGTTCCACTTAGCCAGATAGAGATATTGGCGACGGATCTGGATGAAAATGTGTTGGCGCGAGCGGAATTGGGGATGTATCCTGAACGTTCCTTAAATGAAGTGCCTGAAGAAATCAAAAGGAAATACTTTGAAAAAAAAGCAGATTTTTATCGCGTTGATGAAGAAATCAAGAGAAGGGTGACATTTAAAAAGCAAAACCTTCTCGCTGACCGTTTTGAACAGGGGTTCGATTTAATCATTTGCCGCAATGTGCTAATTTATTTCACGGAAGAAGCCAAAAATTTGTTATATGAAAAATTCAGTGCATCACTAAGAAGCGGCGGGGTTTTTTTGTAGGAAGTACAGAGCAAATATTCACCCCTGGAAAATATCAATTTGAAACGATCGACACATTTTTTTATATGAAAAAGTAAATACTTTTTAAAAAAGGGACTGATTCTGCTCATAGGCGTTCAGTCCTTTTCGTTTGTCGAGTAATAGAAAATCCAGTAGAACTCTGATTTGAAAGAAAAACTATATCGAAAATGTTTAAGTACTTGTAAAATAGAGTGAAAAGTGATTAAATTCAAACAATATGGTTTTTACGTTTTACATATACCCACATTTCATAAAATTGTGGTATATTGATACATATACACTTTAAAGTGCTAAAAGGGGGCTGGAAGATGAGATATTTAACAGCGGGAGAATCACATGGTCCGCAACTGACTACTATCATTGAGGGATTACCGGCAGGAATGCCGATTTCGAATGAGGATATCAATCAAGAATTGGGACGCCGGCAAAAAGGGCATGGACGTGGAAGAAGGATGCAGATCGAGAAAGATCAGGCTTTTATTTCTTCAGGAATCAGACATGGCTACACACTCGGTTCACCGGTTGCTTTGGTGGTCGAGAACGATGATTGGAAACATTGGACAAAGATTATGGGAAGTGAAGGGCTTTCAGAAGAGGAAGCTGAAGAAATTAAACGTAAAATCACCCGGCCTCGCCCTGGTCATGCCGACTTGAACGGCGGGATTAAATATGGGCACCGCGATTTGAGAAATGTTCTGGAACGATCTTCAGCCCGTGAAACGACAGTAAGGGTGGCGGCAGGTTCTGTCGCAAAAAAACTATTGTCTTTATTGGGGATAGAAGTGGCATCGCATGTTTTGGAAATTGGCGGAGTGAAGGCAGAACCGCCAAAATACGAAACGATCCAGCAATTGCAACAGGTAACAGAAGAATCTTCCGTTAGATGTTTCGACAAAAACGTAGAGCAGCAGATGAAGGATGCAATAGATGAAGCGAAACAAAAAGGAGATTCCATCGGCGGAATCGTCGAAGTCGTTGTAGAAGGAATGCCGGTAGGAGTGGGAAGTTATGTGCATTATGACCGTAAGCTTGATGCAAAACTAGCCGCAGCGATAATGAGCATCAATGCATTTAAAGGGGTGGAAATAGGTCTAGGATTTGAGGCGGCCCATCTATTCGGCAGTGATGTCCATGATGAAATCGCATGGGATGAAGAACATGGTTATTACCGGAAAACCAATCGCCTTGGAGGTTTTGAAGGCGGTATGACAACTGGAATGCCAATAGTTGTACGCGGTGTGATGAAGCCGATCCCTACTTTATATAAACCTTTGAAAAGTGTTGATATTGATACGAAGGAAGTGTTTGAAGCAAGTGTCGAGCGTTCCGATAGTTGTGCCGTTCCTGCAGCAGCAGTAGTTGCTGAGGCGGTAGTGGCATGGGAACTGGCGGCTGCCATCGTTGATCAATTCCCTTCAGATCGTTATGAGCAATTAGCAGAGTACATAAGATCATATCGGGAAGAAGTAAAGGGGTTTTAAATCATGGAATCCATCCAAATAAAAACGGCTTCCAAGCAATATCCGGTTTTAATTGGCAAGAAGGCAATCAATGAATTGCCCGAATTAATAACACATGAGCTGAATCATCTAAACAAGATTCTGATCATAACTGATGAGAAAGTGGCGGCACTTCATTTGCAGACTGTGAAGGACGCCCTGATCCAGAYGGGAAAACCGGTCTTGCATCATGTAGTGCCAGAAGGGGAGCATGCTAAAACATTCGATGTGTTTTATGAATGCCAAAGCTTCTGCTTAACACAACAGATTAATCGCAAGTCATTGATTATTGCCCTTGGCGGCGGTGCAGTCGGTGACTTGGCTGGATTCGTTGCAGCTACATTTATGAGAGGGATTCCATTTATACAGGTTCCGACGACTTTGCTTGCCCACGACAGTGCAGTGGGCGGCAAGGTTGCCATCAATCACCCGCTAGGGAAAAATATGATTGGGGCCTTTCATCAGCCTGAAGCCGTCATTTATGATCTGGAATTTTTAAAGACTCTGCCACTTAAAGAATTAAGGTCAGGTTTTGCAGAAGTCATTAAACATTCCTTGATAGCAGATAATGAGCTTTATCTATGGTTAAAGTCGAATATTGTTGATTTGAATGATATAACGGATGAGCAATTCCTTACCATGATTACAAAAGGGATTGGCATTAAAGCTAAAATTGTCGAAGAGGATGAGAAGGAAAACGGCATTCGTGCCTTTTTGAATTTTGGTCATACGCTTGGACATGCAGTGGAAGGTTCAATGGGATACGGAAACTTTACGCATGGGGAATCGATTTTAATCGGGATGGTATATGCTCTTAAACTAAGCAGAAAGAAAGTGGATCTTGATTTTAAACTAGATGAGTTTATTGCCTGGGTTTCTTCTTTAGGTTATCAAATAACCATTCCAACCCGACTTGAACATGAAATGCTGCTTGAATTAATGAAAACAGACAAAAAATCGGTCAATGATGCAGCTACCTTTGTCCTGCTAAACGAAGTGGGGTCACCGCTATTAATGGATATAGCCGACTCTGAGCTGATAGAGGAAATGGCGGAGATGATTTAGAGTTCAGTAGAAGGGGGACTATGTGTGATAAGAGGAATAAGGGGTGCCACTACAGTAGAAAGTGACACAGAAATGGAAGTGATTTCTGCTGTCGAAAAGTTGATGGTCGAGATCATTCAGGTCAACGAAGTTGATCCCGATATGGTAGCTTCTGTATTTTTTTCAGCTACGGAAGAGATTCGTTCTGTCTTCCCTGCCAAAGCCTTGAGGAAATTCGAAGGCTGGACTTATGTACCGGTTACATGCATGAAAGAAATACCGGTGAGCAATTCCTTGCCATTTTGCATCCGGGTCATGATCCACGTAAATACGACAAAATCTCAAAAAGAGATACAGCATGTATACCAGGCAGGGGCTACGGTATTACGGCCAGATTTGACAAAGCAGATATAAGATGATTATAAATCTATTAATATGATATACTATTCTCACACTTTCTTACTTTAAAGTGATAAATATATAGAGGTGATTGACATGAAATGGAATGAAGCGGTCCTTTCCTTGAAGTCTTATCAACCGGGAAAATCCACTGATGAAGTGAAAAAATTATACGGGCTRGAAAAAATCACGAAATTAGCTTCAAATGAAAATCCTTTTGGCTGTTCGGAAAAGGTCAAGGAATCCGTTAGGAATTCAACCCATTCGTTTGCCATCTWTCCAGATGGATATGCAACGATGCTAAGGGAAGCTGTTGCGAAACATACAGGTGTGAAAGAAACACAGCTTATTTTTGGAAATGGATCTGATGAGAACATTCAAATCATCTCCAGGAGTCTATTGGGAGCTGGAAAGAATACGGTCATGGCAACAGGCACTTTTTCGCAGTATCGCCATAATGCCACACTAGAAGGAGCGGAAATAAGGGAAGTTCCTCATATTGACGGTGCTCATGATCTAGAAGGAATGCTTAAAGTAATAGATGATGAAACATCGGTTGTATGGCTTTGTACACCAAATAATCCAACAGGTAAATACATTTCGGAACAGGACTTATTATCGTTCATCGAAAAAGTGCCGGAAGATGTTCTTATCGTTTTGGATGAAGCTTATTGTGAATATGCAACGGCTGAGGATTACCCTAGAACGAATCAATGGATCAATAAATATAAAAATTTGATCATACTCCGGACTTTCTCAAAAATTTATGGACTTGCCAGTTTTAGGGTAGGGTACGGTTTGGCGGATGAGGATATCATCCAGAAACTAGATCCATCCCGGGAACCATTCAATGTGAACACATTTGCACAGAATATTGCTATCGTCGCTTTGGAAGATCAGGCCTTCATTGAAAAATGCAAGGAAGAAAATCAAAAAGGGCTAAAGCAGTACTATGAATTTTGTAATAAGGAAAATTTGGCTTATTACGCGTCACAAGGTAATTTCATCTTTATCCATTTTAAACAGGATGCCGATGTGGTTTTTCAATATTTGCTTGAGCGCGGCTTCATCGCAAGGTCGGGGAAATCTTTCGGTTTTCCTAACAGCCTGAGGGTAACGATTGGTTCTACGGAAGAAAATGAAGGAATGATCCATGCTATTAAAGCTTTTTTGAATGAAGTTGAGGCACCTTCTGATTCGCTGCTTTAACGTTTCATCAAACCTAGAGGAGCATAAAAGATGCGGGGGAGAGAAGAGTGAAGGGTAAGGTTTTTGTAATAGGTTTAGGTCTAATAGGCGGATCACTGGCCATGGCTGTACGCCATGCACATCCTGAAGCCGTGATTGTTGGTATGGACCTAAGTGAAAAGAATATTCAACTATCGATGCTATTGGGGATCATTGATGATTCTGTATCATCTTTGGAAGCGGGAGCATGTGAAGCTGATTTGATTCTACTTGCTGTGCCTGTCAATGAAACCGTGAAGATTTTAGCTCAATTGGCTGATATGGATTTGAAAAGTGATGTCCTCATATCTGATGCAGGAAGTACGAAGGATACAGTCGTTAAGGC
>NZ_JBFUIQ010000083.1:0-18291 GCF_056401795.1 Peribacillus sp. P4_D6 | reverse complement strand
CAGGGATGTATATAGGCAGCTTGAACTGGCAGGCTTCTTAAATACGGAGTCCACCATTTACCCGTATATCGGCCTGCTGTTATTCATATTCCTGACTTTTGCGGCTTTTTATTATTATTTCTACTATTCCGTTTCCAAAAAGGATAACAAGTACAATCAGTTATTGATCTTCAGTCTTGTCTTTATCCTTTCAATGGCTACCATGAAAACGGTCAGCATTCTGGCAGACCTGAAAAACTCGAACTTGGAATACATTTTTCCGGGTGCCATGGCGGCGATGCTCATCAAGATATTATTGAATGATAGGTTAGCGGTAGCAATGATCATATTGTTAGGTTCGTATGGTACGATTATATTTAATGGTGATACACCCGGAAATCTGGATTTCTCGATGGGGCTTTATATCATTTTCGGGGGATTGACGGCAATCATCATCCTATCCAGGCCCAATTTCAAATCAAAGGTGCTGGTAGCGGGGCTGCTGTTGTCTTTAATCAATATGGCATTTGTTTTTTCGCTCATCTTTATTATGGACAGCCATTATACTAGAATGGAGTACTTGTATTATGCTTCTGCTGCCCTAGGTTCTGGAGTGGGTGCAGCCGTTTTGACAATGGGCCTGTTACCGTTTTTCGAGGCTGGTTTCGGGATTTTATCATCGATTAAGCTTATCGAGCTCGCGAATCCCAATCATCCGTTATTGCGGAAGATCTTGATTGAGGCTCCGGGGACATATCATCATAGTGTAATGGTCGCCAATTTGGCGGAATCGGCTTGTGAAGCCATCGGCTCGAATGGCTTGCTGGCAAGGGTCGGCAGTTATTATCATGATATCGGTAAAACGAAGCGGCCGCACTTCTTCATCGAAAATCAGATGAGTGAAGAGAACCCGCATGATCGGCTGCAGCCGGAAACGAGCAGGGATGTCATCATTGCCCATGCCTTAGATGGCGGGGAGATGCTGCGTAGTCACAAATTCCCGAAAGAGATTGTGGATATTGCAGAGCAGCATCATGGGACCACATTATTGAAATTTTTCTATCATAAGGCAAAAAAACAGGATGAGTCCACACTCGAGGCGGCCTACCGATATCCCGGGCCGAGGGCGATAATGAAGGAAGTGGCCGTCATCGGCATAGCCGATAGTGTGGAAGCTGCAGTGAGGTCGATGAAGCACCCAACTCCGGAGAAGATTGAAGAGCTGGTAAGTTTCATCATTCAGGACAGGATTTCTGATGGACAATTTGATGAATGTGACATTACTATGAGAGAATTAAGTATCGTGAAGCATTCCTTATGTGAATCGCTGAATGGTATCTTCCACTCCAGGATTGAATATCCGGAGCCGGATAAATTAGGACAGAAGGTGAAAGAATGATTTTAGCTATCGATTTAATGGATGAAACGAATGAAGTAACGGAGGAAGCTCAGCAGCTTGTTGAAAGCATTCTTCAATTTGCGGCAAGAAAAGAAAACATTGAAAAAGACACCGAGCTGTCTGTTACATTTGTAGACAATGATAGGATTCGGGAAATCAATAAAGAATATCGTCATAAAGATTCAGCTACAGATGTCATTTCTTTTGCGCTTGAAGAAATGGGGGAAGATGAAGTGGAAATTGTCGGAGCGGAAATGCCCCGCATGTTAGGTGATATCATCATTTCCATTGAACGCACGAAAGAACAAGCTGAAGAATATGGTCATTCATTTGACCGGGAACTTGGATTTTTAGCACTGCATGGTTTTCTTCATTTATTGGGATTCGACCATATGAATGAAGAAGATGAAAAAGTGATGTTCACTAAACAAAAGGAGATCTTGGAAGAATATGGGCTTTCAAGAGAAGGATAAAAAAAAGTATCCTTTATTAAAAAGTTTCTCTTTCGCCTGTCAGGGAATTTTGGAGGCTGTTCGGACTGAACGCAATATCAAGATCCATTTCGCGTTAACGGCAATCGTCGTATTCTTTGGTTGGCACTTCTCATTGAATGGGATGGAGTGGCTTTTCATTTTGGCGGCCATAGCCGGTACGATTACGTTGGAGCTCGTTAATTCCGCGATTGAAAGGGTAGTGGACCTGGTAACGGACCAAATCCATCCGCTTGCCAAGCAGGCAAAAGATATTGCAGCCGGAGCTGTATTCATATATGCTATATTTTCTATAATAGTTGGATTGATTATCTTTTTGCCTAAGGTTGGCCTGTAGGTTGCCGAAATGGTACTCAATTTGAAAGGAAGATGTGAATTGAATACAAAAGAATTGATTGAGGAAGCTAAAAAAGCAAGGGATAAAGCTTATGTGCCTTACTCCAAGTTTAAGGTGGGGGCAGCCCTTTTAACCGCTGATGGAAAGGTCTATCATGGTTGTAATATAGAAAATGCTGCATACAGCATGTGTAATTGCGCCGAAAGGACAGCTTTATTCAGCGCTTATGCCCATGACGATAAAAAATTCACCAAACTTGCAGTCGTGGCGGATACCGATGGTCCCGTCGCTCCATGCGGGGCATGCAGGCAGGTTATTTCAGAACTGTGCGAAAAGGATATGCCGGTCGTTTTGACCAACTTACATGGGGATATAAAAGAACTAACAGTACAGGAATTGCTTCCAGGAGCTTTTTCACCGGAGGATTTAAATGGATAAACTATTTGACGATACACAAGTAAAAGGTTACAAATCAGGTTTCATTTCAATAATTGGACGACCTAATGTTGGAAAAAGTACATTTCTGAATCGGGTCATCGGCCAGAAAATCGCCATTATGAGTGATAAACCGCAAACTACAAGAAATAAGGTCCAGGGTGTACTTACGCAAAACGATTCACAAATGATTTTCATCGATACACCCGGCATTCATAAACCAAAGCATAAGCTTGGCGACTTCATGATGAAAGTGGCAACGAATACATTGAAAGAAGTCGATTTGATTCTCTTCATGATCAATGCGACTGAAGGATACGGACGCGGGGACGAGTTTATCATCGAAAAACTTCAATCCGTAAAAACGCCTGTTTTCCTGGTCGTAAACAAAATCGATGCGATGCATCCAGATGATTTGCTTCCGATCATTGAAAAATACCAACAGCTTTACCCTTTTGCGGCAGTCGTCCCGATTTCTGCGCTTGAAGGAAATAATGTGGATACTCTGCTTGAACAAATCAAAGAGCATCTGCCTGAAGGTCCCCAGTTCTATCCAGCTGACCAAGTGACCGACCATCCGGAACGTTTTATCATTTCCGAATTGGTCCGCGAGAAGGTACTGCACCTGACACGGGAAGAAATTCCACATTCAGTGGCTGTTGTCATCGATTCAATTAAAAAGATGGATAATAGCGACACCATCAATGTCATGGCGACTATCGTTGTCGAACGGGATTCACAAAAGGGCATTGTCATCGGAAAGCAAGGGAAAATGCTTAAAGAAGTCGGCAGCCGTGCCAGGGTGGATATCGAAAACCTATTGGGCTCTAAAGTTTTCTTGGAACTGTGGGTGAAGGTACAGAAGGATTGGCGTAACAAAGCAAGCCAGCTTCGCGATTACGGCTTCAATGAAAGCGAGTATTAATTAACAAAATTTACGCGTCATGAAAGTTAGGAAAACGGTCAAGCTAATCATATGGTCGGATATTCATATTGCTAGTTAAAATGAAAGGTGGGCTTTATATGTTGGATTTTACCTGGGAATTATTCACAGAAACAGGTAATGTGGACACCTATTTGCTGTTTAAGGAGATAGAAGTCGAAAGACAGGAAAGACACTTGGGATTGAATGATGAGCTAGCAGAAATTGATTTTCCTGTTTCATAGGTTAGCCTTGGCGAGCATGGGTGGTGTCTTGGTATGCTCCAAAAATGTGAGGGCATTGTCATAAGGCGAACTGCATATGGAGAAAATAACAAAATCATTACTATATATACCCGTGAGCTAGGGAAAATTGGCGTCATGGCGAGAGGGGCCAGTAAACCTAACAGCAGGCTTTCTGCCGTCACACAGCTTTTTTGCTCCGGGTATTTTCTTGTAACCACATCAACCGGACTCGGCAGTCTTCAGCAAGGCGAAATGGTCGATTCACTCCGTTTCATAAGGGAGGATCTTTTTGCCACCGCTTATGCTTCATATATTGTTGAATTGCTTGATAAAAGCGTCGAGGATAAGAAACCGAATCCATATTTGTATGAATTGCTTTCGCAAACCTTGCATTACATAAACGAGGAATATGACGCGGAGGTTTTGACATTCATTTTTGAAATGAAGATGCTGCCCGTCAATGGGATTAACCCAGTGTTGAATCAGTGTGCTGTATGTGGTGAAACGGAAGGGGAATTCTCCTTCTCGCTTCGGGAAGCGGGCTTTATTTGTCACCGCTGTCTGGGGAAAGACCCTTATCATTTTAAAATTTCACCTGCAGCCGTCAAATTGCTTCGGATTTTTTATTATTTAGATTTATCAAGGCTCGGAAACATTTCCGTCAAGCCTGAAACGAAAAAAGAACTGCGGAAGATCATCGATGCATATTATGAGGAATATTCCGGTCTGCTTTTGAAATCAAAAAAGTTCCTGAAACAGATTGATACGATGAAAGATATGTTTTAGGTTCTGACCTATTGACATTCCATGCTAGTTTGTATAAAATTCTAATCATCAAAATAAGAAGATTGCGTTGATGGAAAAGAGTATCTGTCATTCTCCATAAAAAGCGAACCCGGGACGGTGGAAGCCGGGATATGGATTTACAGGGAAGGGCGTTTCCGGAGCATGTTGCTTTGAAAAGAGGCCGTTTTGTAAACGGCAATTAGGGTGGAACCGCGGGTATACTCTCGTCCCTATGCATTTCGCATAGGGACGGGAGTTTTTTGTTTGCCTAAATGTAATGGGTTTCCGACCTTTAATCTAAAAGCCGTTTAAATAACCTGGAGGTGTACGATGAATATTCAAAATATGATTTTAACGTTACAAAAGCATTGGTCTGAGCAAGGCTGCATATTGATGAATGCTTATGATGTCGAGAAAGGGGCAGGAACGATGAGCCCATACACGTTCCTGAGAGCCATTGGACCGGAGCCTTGGAGCGTGGCTTACGTAGAGCCTTCCCGCCGTCCTGCTGACGGTCGTTATGGTGAGAACCCTAATCGACTGTATCAGCATCATCAGTTCCAAGTGATCATGAAGCCGTCTCCTGACAATATCCAAGAGTTGTATTTGGATTCATTACGTGCTTTAGGGATAAATCCGCTCGAGCATGATATTCGCTTTGTGGAGGACAATTGGGAAAATCCATCTCTAGGGTGTGCCGGACTCGGTTGGGAAGTGTGGCTTGATGGAATGGAAATCACGCAATTTACATATTTCCAACAGGTGGGCGGCCTTGAGTGTAAACCGGTTTCCGTGGAAATTACATACGGGATCGAACGTCTCGCCTCTTACATTCAAGATAAGGAAAACGTATTTGACCTAGAATGGACAAATGGATTCACTGTTCGCGATATATTTGGTCAGCCGGAATACGAACATTCGAAATATACGTTCGAAACCTCCGACCTTGACATGCTGTTTCAGC
The DNA here is from genome assembly GCF_056401795.1 of Peribacillus sp. P4_D6. Taxonomy (NCBI): domain Bacteria; kingdom Bacillati; phylum Bacillota; class Bacilli; order Caryophanales; family Bacillaceae; genus Peribacillus; species Peribacillus sp. P4_D6. Next base: position 12,733 of record NZ_JBFUIQ010000083.1, on the reverse strand, counting down.
TTTTCACGATGTATGAAAAGGAAGCGCATCGACAAATGGAAGAAGGACTTGTACATCCTGCATATGATTATGTTTTGAAATGTTCCCATACATTTAACCTTTTGGATGCCAAAGGTGCCATCTCGGTGACGGAAAGAACGGGTTATATTGCCCGGTGCCGTAACTTAGCGCGTAAGGTTGCCAAAACCTTCTATGAAGAGCGGGAAAAATTAGGCTTCCCGATCCTGAAAGTGAAAGGGGAGAATACAAATGAGCAAGCGTGATTTGTTATTGGAGATTGGATTGGAAGAGCTGCCTGCCCGTTTTGTGACAGCATCAATGAAACAGTTGTCAGATAAAGTGCAGAAATGGCTAACGGAAAAAGCGATAGAATTCGGGACGGTTGAAGCTTTTTCCACACCAAGACGTTTGGCCGTATTGGTGAAGGACGTGGAAGAATCCCAAAAGGATATCGAAGAAGAGGCAAAAGGTCCGGCCAAAAAAATCGCGTTGGACAGCGAAGGCAACTGGTCTAAAGCAGCATTGGGATTCGTCAGGGGTCAAGGCATGACTTCAGAGGACATTTATTTTAAAGAACTCAAGGGTGTGGAATATGTCCATGTAAATAAATTCATAAAAGGACAGCAGACCGTTCAGCTTTTATCTGAGCTTGCTGAAATCATCAGCGGCATGACGTTCCCGAAAAATATGCGCTGGGCCAATCAGGAGCTCCGCTTCGTCCGTCCGATTAAATGGCTGATTGCCTTATTTGGCAATGAAATAGTGCCATTCAGCATTGCTGATGTGGAAACGGGCCGTGAAACAAAAGGACATCGTTTCTTAGGCAATAGCGCCATCATCGAGCAGCCGGAACGGTACGAAGATACGCTGACAGAACAATTTGTAATGGCAGATCCAGATAAACGCCGGCAAGTTATATTGGATCAGATTAAAGAGCTTGAGCAGGAGAAAGGCTGGATCATCCCTGTCGATGAAGATCTGCTTGAAGAGGTAAATAATTTGGTAGAGTATCCAACGGTGTTATTTGGACATTTTGAAGAAGAATTCCTTGAGCTTCCTGCTGAGGTACTTATCACATCAATGAAGGAACACCAACGTTATTTCCCTGTTAAAGATCAAGAAGGGAACCTGCTTGCTTACTTTGTAACCGTGCGCAACGGCGATGACCGCCATTTGGATAAGGTTTCTAAAGGTAATGAAAAAGTATTGCGTGCCCGCTTATCGGATGCAGCATTTTTCTATAAAGAAGATCAGAAAAAAGAGATTTCGGATGCTTTGAAAAAGCTTGACAGCATCGTTTATCATGAAGAAATCGGTACATTGGCCGAGAAAACCGCCCGGGTAACTGAAGTGACYGGCGCTCTTGCAGATGCTTTGAATTTAAAGGCGGAAAAAGAAATGGCGCTTCGTACAGCGGCAATTGCCAAGTTCGATTTGGTAAGTAATATGGTTTATGAATTCCCTGAATTGCAAGGGTATATGGGTGAAAAATATGCTCTCTTAAAAGGGGAAGCAAAAGAAGTGGCAGCGGCTATCAATGAACATTATATGCCAAGGCATGCGGATGATGCTGTACCGCCTTCAGTCATTGGCGCGGTTGTGAGTTTGGCTGAAAAAATTGATACATTGTCTTCGTTCTTCGCTATTGGCGTCATCCCGACAGGTTCCCAGGATCCTTACGCATTAAGAAGGCAGGCTACCGGTGTCGTCCAAATTCTAGCTGAGAAGAAATGGAATATTTCATTAGAGGAGCTTATTGTTTTAGGTCTTAAAGGACCGGAATCAAAAGGTATCTTAAAACGTGATCTTGAAGAAGTTAAAGCGGATATGTTCACATTCTTTAAAGCACGTGTCAAACACATGCTTCAAGAACAGCAAATCCGTTATGATTTGATTGACGCAGTTTTGTTCAATGAGATCGGTTATATCCACTCAATCGTGGAACGTGCACATGTATTGGATGCGAAAAAAGAAGAAGCAGGCTTTAAGGAAAGCCTGGAAGCTCTAAGCAGGGTCATGAACATTGCCGTAAAATGTGACAATCAGGTGACAGTCGACCCTGCTGCCTTTGAAAATGATCAAGAAAATGCGTTATATGTAAAATATCAAAAAGTGGCAATGCGTTATATGGAATCTAAAGATGAGAATGAGCGGTTTGAAGAGCTTGTTTCGCTTCAATCGGAAATAGAGTCATATTTCGAGAATACAATGGTCATGGCAGAGGATGAAGCAATCCGCAACAACCGTTTATCCTTAATGAAGGAAATCAGTGATTTGGTTGCAGGTTTTGCTGCCATGAATAAAATCATCCTTACATGATCGAAAGGATGTATGGAATCGGAAACCCTTTGAATATGGGTTTCCGATTTCTTAAAAAGATAAATGATCAATAAATAGGACAAAAATGCCCTAATTAAATTATTTAGTATATAATTATTAAATGAATAACTTTTGTTACTTTACTCTGCGAAAGCAGTGGGGTGGTGATTATAATCCAATTGAATAAGCGTCAGGAACAAATTTTACAAATTGTAAAAGAAAACGGACCGATTACTGGAGAACATATTGCGGATAGATTGAACCTTACCAGGGCGACACTTCGCCCGGATTTAGCGATTTTAACGATGGCAGGTTTTCTTGATGCCCGGCCCAGAGTGGGGTATTTCTATACAGGCAGGTCAGGGACACAGCTTTTGACAGATAGCCTTAACCATCTTTATGTACGGGACTACCAATCGATACCTGTCGTCGTTGACGAGGGCATTTCCGTATACGATGCAATCGTCATGATGTTTTTAGAAGATGTCGGAACAATGTTCGTCGTCGATAAGCATGCATTGCTTGTTGGTGTTTTATCAAGGAAAGACTTATTGCGTGCGAGTATTGGGAAACAAGAGCTTAACTCCATTCCAGTCAATATCATCATGACTAGGATGCCCAATATTACAATGTGTTCAAAAGAAGACCTTTTGATTGATGTTGCCAAAAAACTGATTGATAAACAAATCGACTCATTACCGGTCGTCAAAGACACAGAAAAGGGCTATGAAGTAATTGGAAGGATTACAAAAACCAATATTACGAAAGCATTCGTAGCTTTGGCTGATGAAGGCTATTAGGGGGCTTGCAAAAGGAATGACGGAGAATATGAACGGTTCTATTATATATGTTGTATCGGATTCAGTAGGAGAAACAGCGGAATTGGTCACAAAAGCCGCTGCAAGCCAGTTCTCGGGATCTGCTTTTTCCATAAAGAGAATTCCGTATATTGAAGATGAACAAAACGTGGATGAAGTGATATCACTGGCTAAGTTGGATGGGGCGATCATTGCTTATACTCTGGTGAAGCCAGCAATTAGAGCGTATATGAAAGCACAGGTCGAGAAAGAAAACCTGGCTGCTTATGACATTTTAGGGCCGCTCATGGACATCCTTCAGGAAAGGGCTCCAAAAGGGCCGCTTAATGAACCTGGTCTGGTAAGAAAGCTGGATGATGACTATTTCAAGCGTGTGGAAGCCATTGAATTTGCTGTAAAATATGATGATGGACGTGACCCTCGCGGCATTTTACGTGCAGACATCGTCCTTGTGGGTGTTTCACGCACTTCCAAAACGCCATTATCACAATATTTAGCCCACAAACGCTATAAAGTGGCGAACGTACCTTTAGTGCCTGAAGTGGAACCGCCAGAAGAGCTGTTCCTGGTACCTCCTGAAAAATGCATTGGTTTAAAGATCAGCCCGGAAAAGCTGAACCATATTCGTAAAGAACGATTAAAGTCACTTGGGCTCAATGATCATGCCATTTACGCAAATGTGGAGCGCATAAAAGAAGAATTGACATACTTTGATAAAATCATATCAAGGCTGAATTGTCCTATCATTGATGTAACCAATAAAGCTGTTGAAGAAACAGCCAATTTAATCATCAATATCCTTCAAAACAAAAACCGTTGATCCTTAAATTAAGGCAAATCAAAATGTGAGCTAGACACTCTATGTGTCAGCTCACATTTTAATGCCAAGGTCAAATAAGGGATTAATAAGAATAAATTCAAAATAATTACATAAAATTCCTCTTAGTTTCCTCATGCAAATCCATTGATTTGCATGAAAACACATTCGGGATTTAAATGTTGGCATCTTCTAATCAAATAGACTATAATAAAAAATTGTGAGAAAAAAGTAATCTTAAGGTTTAGACTTAATTAATAAGGAATAAACTAAAGGTTAATGAGATGTCAAGGTTTTTATCATAAAAATAATTCGACATGTTCCGTATAATTCAGGAAGGGCTGGTCTTTTTCAAGGCAAATGAGGTGCTTTCACTTGCATAAACAGGTATTCTTTGAAGGATAATGTTTGCTCTTTTAGAGGGAACGCTTTGAATCATGCCGGAAATTCACCATATCTTCATAAAGTTTAGGGGAGAAAAAGGATTATGCAGAAAGATGTAGAATTAGAAGGTATGAATAATAAACCTACGATACACGTCGATGCCGATGCATGCCCGGTGAAAGACGAAATCCTTCATTGTGCAAGTTTGCACGAAATTGAAGTCTGTTTTGTTGCATCATATAAAAATATGATGAATAACCCTGAAGGTAAATGGGTATATGTCGATGCAGACAAAGAAGCGGCAGATCTTTATATAGTAAACTCAGTAAAAAAGGGTGATATTGTCGTTACTGCAGATATTGGTTTGGCTGGGACACTGCTTCCTAAAAACGTTTATGTCCTTTCGCCAAGGGGAAAAGAATACACGGAAGAGAATATTTTCATGCTCTTGGATATGCGTTATCAGTCGGCGAAACTCCGCAGGCAGGGTAAGCATACGAAAGGGCCGAAAGCATTCACAAAGGAAGATCGTGCATGTTTTACAAATAAACTTATGAAAACATTGTCGAACTTTGCAGGGAATTAGGAAACAGTATCGAATAAGAAACTATCACCAATATTGCAAGGTGGAAAAATGATAAATGGCCGTATAGAAGATGAGAAAATTAATCAAATTCGTGAAGCTGTTGACATTGTTGATTTAATTGGGGAGTATGTCCAGCTGAAGAAGCAGGGGCGCAATTACTTTGGCCTATGTCCTTTTCATGGTGAAAACTCGCCCTCGTTTTCCGTTTCAACGGAAAAACAAATCTTTCACTGTTTCGGTTGCGGGGCAGGCGGAAATATTTTTACCTTCTTAATGGATATAGAAGGCTACAGCTTTGTGGAATCTGCAAAAGTTTTAGCTGAAAAAGGAAATGTTCCTTTGGAAGTTGAAATCAATAAGGATTCCAAGCGTTCCAACATGCCGGCAGGCGCTCAGCAAATGGTTGAAGCCCATGACCTGCTGAGGAAGTTTTATCATCATCTCCTCGTTAATACGAAAGAGGGGCAGGATGCTCTCGAATATTTACTTAAACGAGGGTTTACTGAAGAGACGATAGAAAAGTTCCAAATTGGCTACTCCTTGGATTCATGGGACTTCGTGTCCAAGTTTCTTTTAAAACGCGGGTTTCCAGCGGAATACATGGAGCAGGCAGGGCTTATTATTTTCAGGGAAAAAGACGAGTCATATTTTGACCGTTTCAGAAATAGAGTCATGTTTCCAATTATGGATCATCAAGGAAATACGATTGCGTTTTCAGGAAGAGCAATGGGGGACGATGAGCCCAAATATTTGAATAGTCCTGAAACGCCAATCTTTAATAAAAGTAAAACTTTATATAATTTCCATCATGCAAGACCACACATACGAAAGAAAGAACAAGCAGTCATTTTTGAAGGCTTTGCCGATTGCATTTCAGCAGTTGGCGCAGGTGTGGAGAATGCGGTCGCTACAATGGGCACTGCCCTGACGGACCAGCATATCCAGCTTTTAAAAAGAAATACTGACCAGATACTTATTTGCTACGATTCGGACTCAGCGGGATTGAACGCTGCCAATCGTGCAGTCAATATGCTACAGGACCATGAGTTTTCCGTGAAAGTCGCTCTCATGCCTGATAACCTGGACCCCGATGACTACATAAAGGAATTCGGTGAAAAAAGCTTTGTTTCTGAAGTAATAGGGGCCAGTTTAACCTACATGGCATTCAAAATGCATTATTTGCGTCGAGGGAAAAATGTAAATAATGAAGGAGATCGAATTCAATATATCGAAGAAGTCCTTAAAGAAATTTCGCGATTGCCCAATGCAGTGGAGAGGGATCATTATCTCCGGCAGCTATCCTCTGAATTTTCCCTTTCATTGGATGCGCTGGAACAGCAGCAGCGTCAGGTGTTCTTTACGGAACGCAAGAAGGGGACATTGCCGCAGCCAGCAGCCCAAAAGAAAATGGCCCTGCAATATGAGCATAAGTTAAAACCTGCTCACCATAATGCTGAAACGAAGTTGATTGCCCATATGCTGAAAAGCAGGGATATGACTTTCAAAATTCAGCAGTTGCTTGGGCAAACGGTCTTTCATGTAGATGAACATCAGGCAATCATCACCTATTTATATGCGTTCTATGAAGATGGACACGAACCGGATACAAGCTTTTTCCTTACTTATTTACCGGATCCAAACTTGAGAAGGATCGTTTCGGAAATAGAAATGATGTCAGTGAATGAGGAAGTTACCGATAAAGAACTGACCGATTGTATAAATCAAGTGTTGAAATATGAAAAGTTGTTAAAGATAAAAGAAAAACAAGTTGAAGAAAAAGATGCAGTTAGACGAAGTGATTATGTCACTGCTGCACAAATTGCCATGGAAATCATTAAATTGCGTAAAATGTTGTAGTCGTTTAGGTGTAAGTCCTGGAAGGAGGGGAACTAATGGCTGAAAAACCAGCACGTTCCAAACAAGTTGATAATGAATTTAGCCTTGAACAGGTGAAAGAAAAACTACTAGAGCTAGGTAAAAAACGAGGCTCTTTGACTTTAGAAAAAATCGCTGAAATGATTGGCGGTTTTGAGTTGGATTCCGATCAAATGGATGAGTTCTATGAGGTGTTAGCAGAAAACGGCGTCGAAATACTCACTGATGGTGAGGAAGACGAAGATGAAGATGATCCAGATGAGAAGAAACTTGCAAAAGAAGAAGAGTTTGACTTAAATGATTTAAGTGTTCCTCCTGGCGTGAAAATCAATGACCCAGTACGCATGTATTTAAAGGAAATTGGCCGGGTCGACCTTTTATCGGCAGAAGAGGAAATCTCTTTGGCGACGAGAATTGAAGATGGAGATGAAGAAGCGAAGCGCCGTTTGGCAGAAGCTAACCTACGTCTTGTTGTCAGTATCGCCAAGCGTTATGTCGGACGCGGAATGCTTTTCCTTGATTTGATTCAGGAAGGTAATATGGGACTTATCAAAGCTGTGGAAAAATTTGATTACCGCAAGGGATTCAAATTCAGTACGTATGCAACATGGTGGATTCGCCAAGCGATAACCCGTGCCATTGCCGACCAAGCAAGAACGATCCGGATACCGGTGCATATGGTGGAAACCATCAATAAATTGATTCGTGTCCAAAGACAGCTTCTTCAGGATTTAGGACGTGAACCTTCACCGGAAGAAATTGCAGAGGATATGGACCTGACTCCCGAAAAAGTTCGTGAAATCTTGAAAATAGCTCAGGAGCCTGTTTCATTGGAAACGCCAATAGGTGAAGAAGACGATTCACATTTAGGTGATTTCATTGAAGATCAGGATGCGACTTCCCCATCGGAGCATGCAGCATATGAACTATTGAAAGAACAGCTTGAAGACGTATTGGATACTCTTACTGACCGTGAAGAGAACGTCTTGAGACTCCGCTTTGGACTTGATGATGGCCGTACCCGTACTCTTGAAGAGGTAGGTAAAGTGTTTGGGGTCACCCGCGAGCGTATCCGTCAAATCGAAGCGAAGGCGCTGCGTAAACTGAGACATCCAAGCAGAAGCAAACGATTGAAAGATTTCCTTGAATAGAATATATGCCCTTAACAGAGCCCTCTTTGAATGCACAGCGTTCGGGAGCGGCTCTTTTTTTCAATTCCGATGTAAAAATATCCTAATCAGAACAATGGTTATCTGTTTTTTTCATATAAAGGAAAAAGATTTAAAAGCTTAGCCGTTAAAAAGAAGATCATCATGAGGATGTGAGATTCATGGATGAAATGAGAAAGAAAATCATCATTCAAGAAATAAACTCCTGGAAGGAAAGTCRTATGCTTCCGGAGCAATATTGTAATTACCTGCTTGCATTATACGGTCAAGGCGAACTTCCGCCATCAAAATCGAATGAAACCGCGAGCAAAAAAAACGATATCTTTTTCTGGGTGTTGATTGGAACTTTTTTTGCATTTATTGTATTTTTGAATTATTTTACTGAAATAACCATAAGAATGCAAATGCTTATGACAACAATTTCAATACTTGTCTTTGGGCAAGCAGTCCGCCGCTTAAAAGGCAGGAAAATCATTTTTCAGATGGCGTTGATGGGGATGGTACTATCATTGCTTTTATTAACTGTCAGTTTGGCGGAATTCATGGCACCCGGCAAAGCGGGTATCCTTTATATTTTCTTATTCATTAATTGCGGACTCTGGATTTTATTGGGCTATAAGCTGAAGCTGCTCCATTTTTCCATAGCGGGAAGCCTTGGAGCACTGGTCACTCTTTACTTTTTAATAATATAATTCAAGGACACTCCAGCGGTTTTAAATAATGATTTTTGGGTATTATGAAACATATGTAAGAAAAAGTAAAATTGTTTGGAAATATACATAAGTTTTTGACAATTTTAAGAAATTATATAATATCTTCTATTTTTGGGCTTTTACTTGAAACTCTTTTCAAGTAAAATAATATATAGCTGTTTGTATATAATATTAAATATGGTAAGTTTAGGTTCTACATAGGGGAGGAAATACTATGAAGCGCAATCCAGTAATGCCTTTTATTATTATCATGGTTTTTGGTATTGGACTTATGTTTTTACTTTCGTTTAAAGGTTTGGGTGATGCCAAAGATCTTGCCAAGGAAAAAGAGGGCGGCGAAAAGACAGAAGAAACAGAAAATGCCTCAGCATCACCTGAGGACATTTATAAGCAAAACTGTATCTCTTGTCATGGTGACGCCTATCAAGGCGGTGTCGGGCCTGCTCTAAAAGGAGTTGGCGATCGTCTGTCGGTGGACGAGGTTAAAAACGTGATCACTAATGGACGAGGTGCAATGCCACCAGGTTTAGTCGAAGAACAGAACATTGACGCCATGGCCGAATATATTCATGGACTGAAATAATTCATGAAACTGACTCAAGAAATCGTTGGAAAGCGAACTTTTTGAGTCAGTTTTTCATTTGTTCAGAAAAGGAAGAATCCAGATTGCAGTTTTTCTTTTGCCCATTAGAAAGAACCCTATTTCTCCTTTCTGTAATTTTTCGATTGAACTTGGTATAATCGAATGGGAAAGTAATTATAGCAAGACATTATTTGAATTAAGAGAGTTGATAAATATGAATCATGAAAAACTATCGATGAGATTAGAACGTGTTGCCATACATATACCAAAAGGAAGCATCCTGGCAGACATAGGATCAGACCATGCTTACTTGCCGTGCTATGCGGTGACTAACGGCTTGTGTGCCAGCGCCATAGCAGGTGAGGTTGTAGAAGGACCCTATCAGTCAGCACGCAAGCAAGTGGCAATGACGGGTCTTGGAGACAAGATAGAGGTCCGTAAAGGAGATGGGCTTGAAGTATTGAATCCCGATGAAGCGACATGCATTACGATTGCAGGCATGGGAGGGACTTTAATATCAAGTATATTGGAAAGCGGAAAAGCGAAACTCGGCAAGGCAGAAAGGCTAATCCTTCAGCCTAATGTCGGTGCAGCGAATGTTCGCAGCTGGCTAATCGAAAACGGCTGGGAGCTTTGTGGAGAGGAGATTCTTGAGGAAGATGGGAAGATCTATGAGATCTTAATTGCCAAAAAAGGAGACCCGCTCCGCCCTTATGGTGTAAACAAGCAAACGGGCCTCACTTTCGGTCCATTCTTAAGAGAGCAATTCAGTGATATTTTCATAAAAAAATGGCAGCTTGAGAAAAAACATTTGGAGAGAATCATCGAACAATTGGATGAAAGCGGAAGAAGCGGACTGGAAACGAAGCGCAATGAATTGAAATCCCAAATTTCGGTAATCGAGGAGGTACTTAAAGGTTGAAGACAGTGAATGGTCACAAAATCATTGAGATGTTTGAACAATTCTCACCAAAGCATTATGCAATGGAGGGAGATCCAATCGGGCTGCATGTCGGGCAGCTAAATAAGCCGGTTACTAAAGTGCTGATTGCCCTTGATGTGCTGGAAGAGGTTGTAGACGAAGCGATCGAACATGGCGTGGAATTGATCATTGCCCACCATCCGTTAATTTACCGACCATTGAAAAGGATCGATACAAACACAGCTGGAGGCCGCATCATCGAAAAGCTGATCAAACATGATATCGCTGTTTACGCTGCACATACCAATTTGGATGTTGCTAAGGGCGGAGTGAATGATTTACTTGCCGAAGCTCTTCAATTGCAGGACACAGAGGTATTGATTCCAACCTTTGAGACAGCTCTTAAGAAATTGGTCGTATATGTTCCAAAGACCGACGAACAAAAGGTGAGGGAAGCCCTGGGCAAGGCGGGGGCCGGAGCGATCGGGAACTACAGCAATTGTTCGTTTTCGGGGGAAGGTACCGGACGCTTCTTGCCAGGTGAAGGCAGTGAACCGGTTATCGGCTCTGAAGGAAGGCTTGAAGAAGTAGCTGAAATTCGGATTGAAACGATATTCCCGGAAAATATCGAGAAGAAAGTACTAGCTGCGATGATTAAAGCCCATCCATATGAAGAGGTTGCTCACGATATATATAAACTGGAGAATAAAGGGGAGTCACTTGGCTTAGGAAAGATTGGTGTACTTGCCGAAGAAATGACGCTTGAACAATTTTCCGAACATGTGAAGCGGACACTCGATGTTGAAAAGGTGCGTGTCGTGGGAGATCTGCAAAGTCCGATAAAAAAAGTGGCCGTTTTGGGCGGAGACGGCAATAAATACTTTACGACAGCAAAATTCAAGGGTGCCGATGTTTACGTTACAGGTGATATGTATTACCATACAGCCCATGACGCGATGATGATTGGACTGAATATCGTCGATCCCGGCCACAATGTTGAAAAGGTGATGAAAAAAGGGGTGGCACGATTCCTTGAAAAAACGTGCCGCGAAAAGAACTTTGATGTGGAATTCATTCCATCCAGGCTGAATACAGACCCATTCCGCTTCATTTGATAACACGAAAAAGGCAGCCTTAGTGGCTGCCTTTGTATTTGTGCAATCATTTCTTCACTTTAATTTTAGGTAAAATTTTATGCAATGGCGTTTTCTTTTCGGTATTCCAAGTGGATTCATCATTTGCTTCATATTGTTCTAGAAATGCGATAACTTCCTTCGTGATCGGAGTTGGTGTAGAAGCCCCCGAAGTGACGGCAACCGTTTCTGCATCTTTTAGCCATTCAAGGTTTAGCTCGGAAATGTCAGCGATTCGATAAGCTCTCGTCCCGGCAATCTCTTGGGACACTTGTGCAAGACGGTTTGAATTATTACTCTTAGGATCTCCGACAACGATTAAAACATCAGCTTCGCCAGCTTGCTCGGCAACGGCTTCTTGGCGAACCTGTGTCGCTAAGCAAATTTCCTTATGGACTTCGGCATGTGGGAACTTTTCCTTGACCTTATCCATGATATCCAAAACATCCCATTGGCTCATCGTTGTTTGATTGGTGACGATGATCTTATCACTATTCAAAGTCAAGGCTTCCACATCTTCATCCTTTTGAACCAGGTGAACGACATCGGGAGCAACTCCGACAGCACCCTCAGGTTCCGGATGGCCTTTTTTGCCAATATAAATGATTTGATAGCCTTCCGCTTGTTTTTCCCGAATTAAGTCATGTGTTGCGGTAACATCGGGACATGTTGCATCAAGCGTCACAAGCCCTTTTTTCTCAGCGATCTTCCTGATCTCAGGCGAAACGCCGTGAGCAGTAAAGATGACGGTTCCGCTGTCCACCTGTTCGATGATATCGTTGCGGTTGCTGCCGTCCAACGTGATGATGCCTTCTTCTTCAAACGCATCCGTCACATGTTTGTTATGCACGATCATTCCTAAAATGTAAATGGGACGTGGCAAGGTTTTATCTAAAGCCGCATTTCGGGCGATGACCATGGCATCGACAACGCCATAACAATAGCCGCGCGGGGAAATTTTAATCACTTTCATCTATGTGTCCTCCTTCAAGGCAAGAAACTCTCACTTTTTATACCTTTCTATTATATAAGACCATAGATGATATTACAAAACATCATATTTACATAAAATCAGTTATTGGTAATTTTTTTGTAGCCTTTAAATATAAAGCTTGGGACCTGAAGATCTCTTCCTTTTGGTTTCGGGACGAACTGGCGCAGTGGGGTTAGCTTCTATAGCTTTTTCTTTTTTCTTCGAAACCGTTTTTACCTCATTGTTTTCTTGTGCCCCAACCGCGGGCCCGCTTTCAACGGAAGCTCCGTCGTCCTTGGTCTCATCGGCTGATGATATGCTTCGGAAAACTTTCCACATGGAAGGCAGGTTTTTAATCACTGGACCGTATTGTTCCACCATAGGCGTGAATTGTTCCGCCGCTTGCAACACCTTTTGCGTGTTGGAAAGCATATTATTAAG
>NZ_JBFUIQ010000082.1:0-18344 GCF_056401795.1 Peribacillus sp. P4_D6 | reverse complement strand
GGAATAGGGATTGCCGTTGGAGCTGGTTTTTTTCTCGAGGCCATAGCCGGCGTCATCTTATTGATCATTAGTGTGGAATTGGTGCCCGCAATCGTTACCTGGCTCGGACCGATGAAGTTGCGGCAAAAAGAACTCTTTCTGCAGCTGGTTGTACAAAATAAAGATGACATTGCAATCGTACTGAAAAAAATCAAAGACGAAAAAATATTCATCAAGAATCTCAGAATCAAAGATGTGGCAAATGACAACCACCTTTTGACCCTTAAAGTTCTGGTCGATCACAAAGTCAGAACATCGGAAGTGTATTACACCGTCTCCAATCTTAAGGAAATTGCACGGGTGGAAATCGAAAATGTATAAAATTAAAGGCCGTTTGACTGCACTCAAACAGTTCATAAAAGGGGTTGGGAATTAAACATTCCGAACCCCTTTTGAAATTCTTCTTAACTTTCCTCCATACCTATACGAGTCCACTCCGTTAAACATTTTTGCCCCCTTGGCAAGTCCAGTTGGACATCAATGAATGGCTAAGTCTTGCCTGCCTAAACCAATCGAAAACTTCCACAATCCTCAGTTTTTATCTCCAGCATCAGAATCTAACACCTATATATGGACATTTACTATCATCCATCGGTCAGGGAGGAAGTCTAGTGTTACGTGACTTCACTGTGGCCTAATCCATTATTCATCTAAGGGTCCACTCTATACATTTATTATAATTACAAAATGACCAAACCGATATCCTGCTCTATTCGTTTATATATAGTGAAAGGACGAACTCCTGCTTGACTTAAACATTTTAAAGGAAGGTGGTCAGGACAACCAGCATGATATTGACAGGGATATTAACCATTATCAAGAAAATAATTTCCCGAGGTGAGTGATGTTTAAAAAAATGAAGGTAAAAAGTATATGGATATCCTTACTATTTGTGTTTTTCATACCAAATGTATTAGGTGCTTCTTCTAGTAAAAGTAAAAGCCCAGAGTTGGCGACAGGCTTTGACACCCACATCACCAACAATTCCCTTGCCGTAAGTCCGGATGAACAAATAGCGATTGTCTCGGATAGCCGTGAACAATCCATCTTGGTCTATGATCTTACCAATGGCAAGTTGCGTAAAAAGATCGACGGCTTCGGTTCACCGAGAAACATCGTGTTTTATTGATGGCGGCTCAGAGTTTATCGTCTCTGATAGTACTCTCGGTACGATTCGTTTTTACAGCTTAAAAAACTTCACCTTGAAAGATGAAGTTGTCGTTGGTCCAGGTGCATTCGGGACCGCTGTCAGTCCGGATGGCAAGACATTGTATGTGAACAATCAAGCACACAATTCCGTCACGATTGTGGATCTGGAAAAACGAAAACCGATTGACGTCATTACCGGTTTCGCCCAACCACGGCAAGGCATTAAACTCTCTTCGGACGGAAAATATATCTTTGTCACGAACTTTCAAGGAGATAAAGTGTCTATCGTTGATGCCGCCACCAAAAAAATCATTCGTGAAATAACAGGGTTCTCCAGTATTCGCGGAATCTCGATTACCGCTGATGGAGGAACATTATATGCAGCCAACAGCGGACGCAACAGCATTTCCGCAGTGGATACGCTAGATGGTAATATAAAGGGTGAAATCAAAGTGGGACGCGAGCCATATGGCGCCGCTTTATCTCCTGATGATAAACTCCTTTTCACAAGCAACAAAGCTGATCATACGATTGACGTGATCAATGTCGCTGATCACCGCGTAGTTAAGACAATCGGGGGGTTCAAAGAACCAAGGCAAGCAATGGTCTTTAGCCAGGATGGGGATCAGGCTTATGTATTGAACCGGGATCTCTCCATTGCACGTGTTGATGTTAAAACATACACCATCACGGATATAATTCAGGATAAGTAAAAAAATATAAGCTTAAAATACTAGAATCTGATGAAGCACGTGATAAATGAAAATGAACCCAGAGATGGATTAACATGAAATCTTTTGCGGCAGGTCTTTTACATCCAATCTTATAAACAAAAAATCTGCAGCTACGTGATTCATCGCGTCTCTAGTCTGATCCGTTTGACTGTCCTCAAACGGATTTTTTATCATTTTTGCAAAAATCTCATATTTTATATTGACTTTTCACCAAAATCCGATAAAATAATTATTGTACCTCAATTCGGGGCATTAGCTCAGCTGGGAGAGCGCTACGCTGGCAGCGTAGAGGTCAGCGGTTCGATCCCGCTATGCTCCATTTCCGAAAACCCTTGATATATCAAGGGTTTTTTCTTTTTGTCAATTTGTCCACCACTGCCCCCTAATATTTCTTCAATCACTGCGATAAAATTTCCATACTTTTTTTAAACGTAATGTATGGGCCTTTTCCTCTCTCATGGTCGGAACATATTTTTGCTTTTATAATAAAAAACCTACCTCCTTTAAGGAAGCAGGCGTACAAATACATCGAAATAACTAATAGATTAACAAATTAACAATCCTTCAGGACACTAGATGCGATAAGCTGTCCTAGTCTTCGTATTCCCTCGATCATTTCTTTCTCATCGGCATAACTGAACGAGAGTCGGAGAAACTCAGTTCCATCGTTTTGATCCAAGAAAAAGTATTTCCCTGGAACATATGAAACACCATTAGCCAGAGCCTGTGATAATAACAGCGATGTATCCGCTCCTGGAGTTTTCACCCATACAAAGTAACCGCCATCTGGAACATACCAGGAAACGGATTCTGGAAGGAATTGTTCCATCGAATGGATTAACGCAGTGCATTTAGAACGATACGTATTTTTTAAAAGGTCGAGCCGTTTCTCAAAATCGGTATTTTCTAAGTATACAGCCATTGAACTTTGAGCAAACGGATGGTCTAAATCTTTTTTAAACCATTCAAAAGCCTTGATGAATTCACTTTCCCCCGCTATCCATCCAATCCGCATTCCTGGCGCAACAACCTTGGATAATGACCCGACTTGCAGGACTCGCCCGCATTTATCAATAGATTTTATTGGTACCGGATTTGCATCGAAGGATAATTCCCCGTATGCATCATCCTCCAGAATGAGGAAATCATACTCGATGGAAAGCTCCAATAAATGCTCCCGGCGCTCATTTGTCATAGTCGTTCCAGTTGGATTTTGAAAAGTTGGGATTGTATATAAAAAACGCGGGAGGGTTTGACCTGTGCGTTTCCTTTCATCCAGCATTTCCTTTAATCGGCATGTTTGGAGTCCCTGTTCATCTATGGGTATACTAATAATCCGTTTCGTATAGTTTTGAAAAATCTCCAAAGCCTCCATGTAGGTGGGAGACTCTACCGCTACAACCGCTTTATCATCAAGAAGAACGCGGGCAATAAGATCAATCCCCTGGCAAGCTCCTGATGTAATCAAAAGCTGTTCTTCCAAAACGCAAATTCCACGCTCTGCCAACCTTTTCTGGATTTGCTTCTTTAGTCTTGGAATTCGCGGACTTCCGAGATAATGGAGCGGCAAATCCTGCTCCTCATCAAGAAGTCTGGCTACAGCTCCCTTAAGCTCCTCAGCAGGAACGAGAGCAGGATCAGGATAGCCTGAACTCAAGCGAATACAACCATCTGGCAGATCTGGCATCCATGCACCGGGCGGATCATTCTTAAGTGCCGCTTTAATGTTCTCAGAAAAAAAAGATTCAACATTCACTTCAACCAAACACCTTTCCTTCAATCAAATCTTGATTGATTCTCGCAATCTTTAAAGTTAGCTGCTTATTATAAGATACAAATCATAACCTACTATTAATTTTAAACGTTCTTCTGATGAGGGACAACAATCCCTCTCTTTATATTTTCCAAATTCCGGAGTCCCTCTTACACGTAAAAAATAAAGAAAGGCAGATCGTCCGCCTTTCTTCACTTTGTATTCAACTCATTCCATTTCTTTACCATACGTTTCGGTGCCGCACGTAAATAACCTTCTTGAATTAGAGAGGTCAATTCATCCCAGTCTTCCCTATCCGGATTTTGAATGGAAACCCAACCGTGACGTCCTATATATGGGGTTTTGAAATATTTCTCTTTCTGTAGCAATAATTCTTGAGTTTCTCGATCTGACTTGAATGACAAGCTGAATCCTTTCTCGCTTTCACCAGAAATCACGAAGGATTTTCCATTGATTTTAAAAGTATCGTGACCGAAACCATCAATATGTTCAACAGCTTCCGGCAGTGCAAGACAGATATTGCGTACATGATCAAGCACGGCTTCCGTGTATCGTGATTCCATGTTTTAATTCACCTATTATCCACTCTATTTTGCATTCGCATCGGGTTGATGAATTCCAAAAGTATTGCCTTCGGGATCGATATAGTATCCTTGCCAAGCCATTCCGGGCAGGGCAAATTTGGGCATTGCGAGCTTGCCGCCATTCTCGATAATTTTAGCATCCGTTAAATCGTAGTTTTCCACGCCAATGGTACACGCAAATGCATTTAACGCTTGGCCTGTTTCCGGCGGAGCACTTTGGCGCTGCATCAAAGCACCATCGATGCCATGTTCATTCTCATTGCCAGTCACTGCTCCAAAGTAAGGCATCCCTGCATAATCACTCCAGTCTTGAAATGACCATCCGAACACCTCTCCATAAAACGCCTTTGCCCGTTCCATGTCATTCACATGAATTTCGAAATGAACTATTCTTCCCATGATTTCCTCCTAAGGTACATATGAATTAGCCATTCTTTTACATTATTCAGTCTGTGTTCGCTGTCTATTTATTATTATAATTTAAATGGAAATAAATTCAAGGAAATTGAAGCTTCATCATACAACCAATCCGGGAACCGCTTTTCAACTTTGTATCCCAAACATTTGCGAAACTATGTGTATATTTTTGTGAAAGCTGGACGAGACTGCTAGTAAATCATTCTAGGAGGTTATCAAATGTTTAGATTCGGGAAGAGAAAGCCGCGAAGCAAGGTCGGTAAATTAATCGATAAGCACGGATATACCCAAGAGGAGTTTGTAAGTGCGTCAGGAATTTCACGCAATACGATAAGCAGAGTTTGCAGCGATCCAAGGTATGTGCCGTCAGCCGGGGTTTTAAAGAAAATCATGAAGGCGGTTCGAAGTTTAGATGCAGGCGCAAAGGCAGATGACTACTTTGATTTGTAAACAAAAAGGCCCTGGCTTATGGCCGGGCCTAAATGTATTATTCAATTCTTGTTCATACTCTCCTATCCACGCTCCCAAAATCCAAGCTTTCCTTTCGGAAATAACCTTCATTCCAACGGCCCCAGCTTTTCAAAGTTCAACTGAGATTCAACGACATCCCCTGAATTAAAATCCCCCACTTCCATTAGGAGCGGGGGATTTTCTTCATTCTCGGCTGATATGTTTATATTGAGGTTCTTTTGTCCCTTTTAGACAAACCCTGCAGGGATTTCTTTAAACAAGGGCTAGTTATCGATTAGGGACAAAAGGTTATGTATTCCGCTTGAGCTATTTTCGGCCGACCATTTTCTTTATGAACTGAACCACAGGTGACACGATGGATTCATGTACATTCGTAAGGGCATAACCGATCAGACCCAAAATTACCAGGGCCATTATTAATCCTACTATCAATCCCGATGTTTCTCTAAGTTCTTCAAGTACAGCATCCATTCATTATCCTCCTCGGCTTGCCGATGCACTTATTTTTACGGTTTTTCACCGATTTCACGTCTGAAAGCTTCATTTATCGTTTTTTCTTTGAACATTGACCGATTCTGTTAAATAAGGTTCATTATAACGCATTGGATGATTATGGTCGAGCTGCCACTTTTAAACGCATTCATATTAGTCCTAATCACTAATAAAGGCTTTACCTCTAGCGTTTCTCTTTAAGTCAAAAGATAAACCTTCATTACAACTGCAGAAATGTAAACCTTTTCATTTGTCCAAAACCGACAAAGAAATGACAGAATTATTGTTTTTTAAGAACATTGAGAATATTGTCGAAAAACCTTAAGCTTAATTTAAGAAATACATCTTCTTAGGGGGTGCGCTTTATATGGAAGCCATTACAAGGGACTTTTTCTTATTTTTATCTAAGAATAACCTGCTTAATAATATTGCTAAAAAAAGCGGAGGAAATTTTGCTGCTGGAAAGATCATTGGGGGAACTGATTTCCAAAGTTCCATTAAATTCATTAAACAACTTAATAATAGCGGCTTGTCGGTTACAGTCGACCATCTTGGGGAATTCGTTGATTCCAAGGAAGTGACTCTGGAACGGACGGCAGAATGCATCGAAACCATCGAAATGATCAGCAGGGAAAAACTTGATTCTCAGGTTTCTCTGAAAATGACTTCTTTGGGACTTGATATCGATCATAAACTAGTGATTGAGAATATGACGAAAATTCTTGATACAGCCGAAAAACATAAAGTCATGGTCACGATCGATATGGAAGATGAAGTTCGCTGTCAGGCAACAATCGATATCTTTAGACAGTTCAAAGAAAAATACAGCTGCATAAGTACTGTTCTACAAGCATATTTATTCCGCACAGAGAAGGATTTGGAGGACCTTGGCCAATATAAGCCATTCCTGCGTCTCGTAAAGGGTGCCTATAAGGAATCTCCAGAGGTGGCTTTTCCCGAGAAGAATGATGTCGACGAAAACTATAAAAAGTTGATTAAGCAAAGTCTTCTTAACGGAAATTATACGGCCATTGCCTCACATGATGACAAAATCATCGAGTATACAAAAGAGCTGGCCAAGAAATATGACATCCCAAATACACAATTTGAATTCCAAATGCTTTATGGCATGAGGAACAAGACTCAATACGAATTGGTCAAGCAAGGTTACAAAATGCGCGTCTATGTACCATACGGTCTGGATTGGTATGGATACTTCATGAGAAGGCTTGCAGAAAGGCCATCCAATATTGCCTTTGCCTTCAAAGGGATGGTCAGAAGCTAAATATACTTTCAACATTATTAAATGCTACAAAAAATCTATTAAAAGGTGTGATTATCAATGATTTCATATAAACACGAACCATTTGTTGATTTTACAAACGAGGAAAACAAAAAAGCATATCAGGAAGCACTTCAAACTGTTGAGGGCTACTTAGGGCAAGACTACCCTCTTTATATCGGAGCAGAGCAAGTGACGACTGATGAGAAAATCGTTTCATACAACCCTGCAGATAAGCAAGAGGTCATCGGCCGCGTATCGAAAGCGAATAGGGACCTTGCTGAAAAAGCCATGCAGGAAGCTGTTACCGCTTTTGAAAGCTGGAAAAAAGTGAAGCCGGAAATCCGCGCTGACGTTTTGTTCAAAGCGGCTGCCATCATTCGCAGACGCAAGCATGAATTCTCTGCGTTATTGACGAAAGAAGCTGGAAAACCTTGGAATGAGGCTGATGCTGATACAGCGGAAGCAATCGATTTCCTTGAATTCTATGCTCGTCAAATGCTGACTCTTAAAGATGGTGTGCCTGTTCAAAGCCGTCCGGGAGAATTCAACCGCTATGATTACATTCCATTAGGAGTAGGCATCATCATTTCTCCTTGGAACTTCCCATTTGCGATCATGGCAGGTACAGCTGTTGCCGCTATCGTTACCGGGAACACGATCCTGTTGAAACCAGCTTCTACTACTCCTATCGTTGCTGCGAAATTCGTTGAAGTGATGCTTGAAGCAGGCCTTCCAGCAGGTGTGTTGAATTTCGTTCCAGGAAGCGGAGCAGAGGTCGGCGACTACCTGGTCGATCATCCTAAAACACGTTTCATCTCCTTCACAGGTTCACGTGATGTAGGTCTGCGCATTTACAAACGTGCTTCAGAAGTGAACGAAGGCCAAATTTGGCTGAAGCGTGTCATCGCTGAAATGGGCGGAAAAGATACAATCGTCGTCGACAAAGAGGCAGATCTTGAATTGGCTGCTCAATCGATCGTGAAATCTGCATTTGGCTTCTCTGGCCAAAAATGTTCTGCTTGTTCCCGTGCTGTCATCGTTGAAGATGTATATGATCAAGTTTTAGCTCGCGCTGTTGAATTAACAAAACAGCTTACAGTTGGTAATCCTGTAGAAAATCATTTCATGGGACCGGTTATCGATCAAGCTGCTTTTGACAAAATCATGAGCTATATTGAAATCGGGAACGAAGAAGGACGCATTCTGACTGGAGGAGAAGGAGATAGCTCTACAGGCTACTTCGTTCAACCGACAATCGTTGCTGATGTCGATCCGCAAGGCCGCTTGATGCAAGAAGAAATCTTCGGACCAGTCGTTGCCTTCACAAAAGCGAAGGACTTTAACGAAGCACTTGAGATTGCCAATAACACTGAATATGGTTTGACTGGGGCTGTCATTACGACAAATCGCCTTAACATGGAAAAGGCACGCGAAGAATTCCATGTCGGGAACTTGTATTTCAACCGCGGCTGTACTGGTGCAATCGTAGGTTATCAGCCATTCGGCGGGTTCAACATGTCAGGAACTGATTCCAAGGCAGGCGGACCGGACTACTTGCAGCTTCATATGCAAGCAAAAACAACATCCGAAACATTCTGATAATGTTCCATAGAGCAATTTTGAAGATGATTTGAAATCCCTATGGTTTCCGTATCCTCCATTCTGGATATGGAAACCAAAATGAAGTTAAATGGAGGAAGTGACAAATAGGTTGCTTCCTCTTTTAAAACAAAAAATTATATATTTCATCACGAAGGGAGTCTTTTATGGATTACGCATTAATAATTTCGATCAGCATTTACATGGCTGGCATGCTTCTCATCGGTTACTTCGCATACAAAAGGACTTCCAATTTAAATGATTATATGCTGGGCGACCGGGGTCTTGGACCTGCTGTCACTGCATTAAGCGCCGGTGCCGCGGATATGAGCGGTTGGCTTTTAATGGGTATGCCTGGTGCCATGTTCGCAACAGGACTAAGTTCAATCTGGATTGTAATCGGTCTCACATTAGGAGCCTATATGAACTGGCTGTATGTTGCACCTAGATTGAGAACCTATACGGAAGTCGCCAATAACTCGATTACGATCCCCGCTTTCCTGGAAAATCGTTTTGGCGAGGGCTCACAGATCTTAAGGCTCATTTCGGCTTTGGTTATCCTCGTATTCTTTACCTTTTACGTTTCTTCCGGAATGGTATCCGGCGGAGTCTTATTCCAAAGTACATTTGGCCTTGATTATCATACAGGCCTATGGATCTTAACAGGCGTCACCGTTGCCTATACTTTATTCGGTGGATTCCTGGCAGTAAGCTGGACAGACTTTGTTCAAGGGATCATCATGGTTGTCGCCTTGGTTCTTGTACCGATCGTCACCCTTTTCCATGTTGGCGGTTTCGGTCCTGCGATTGACACGCCACGTTCCATTGATCCTGCTCTGTTGAATATTTTCACGGGGACCAGCTTTTTAGGAATCATCTCATTATTTGCTTGGGGACTGGGTTACTTCGGACAGCCGCATATCATTGTCCGCTTTATGGCAATCAGTTCTATTAAAGAAATCAAGAAAGCCCGTACTATCGGAATGGGCTGGATGATTTTCTCCAGTATCGGTGCCATGCTGACTGGATTCATCGGTATCACGTATTTTCATCAGAACAACCTGAAGTTAGCTGATCCTGAAACGATTTTCATAGAGTTAGGGGAAATACTATTCCACCCGCTTATCACTGGTTTCTTGATTTCAGCGATACTGGCAGCCATCATGAGCACGATTTCTTCGCAGCTTTTGGTTACGGCCAGCTCTTTAACGGAGGATATGTACAAAACTTTCTTCCGTCGTTCCGCTTCAGATAAAGAGCTTGTTTTCCTGGGCAGACTTTCCGTACTGGCCATATCCGTCATAGCGCTCATTCTCTCTTGGGAACAGAATGACACGATCCTTGGACTTGTCGGCTATGCATGGGCTGGATTCGGATCTTCATTCGGTCCATTGGTCATACTGAGCCTCTGCTGGAAACGAATGACAAGATGGGGCGCTTTAGCCGGGATGATCGTTGGTGCCGCTACTGTAATTTTCTGGTCGATGGCAGGATTATCCGATACGCTTTATGAAATGATTCCTGGTTTTGGCGCAAGCTTGATTGCCATCATCCTGGTCAGTCTTCTAACAGCGAAACCATCAAAAGACGTAGAAGCGAAATTCGATGAATTCGAAAAAACTTTAAAACAAAAATAAAACCCCTAAAAGGAACGGTATTTTTTCATATACCGTTCCTTCTTTGTTCTTGCCCCTATACACATCATTAGTTTAAAAGTATTATTAAACTAAGTTGTCATATACTTCAAAAAATTGCAGGGGGCCATATATGTCATTAGAAAAAATCCTGACACTCACAAACATCAACGATATAACGGATATGGTCAGCACTTATTTAAAAAAACCAGTCGTCATCGAAAATGACCAATTTTTATTGCTGGCATATAGTTCATATTATATCGAACACTTCGACCAAGCCAATCGGCAAACCATCTTCACAAAGCATTGGCCGATTCCAATCCTGGAAAAATTCATGGATGAGGGCATTGTCGAACAGCTTAAAACAGTGGAGCATCCCTTTAGGGTGAAACAAATCGAGGAAATCGGGTTAAATCAAAGGGTCGTTGTGAGCGCCGTTCATAAAGGACAGGTCTTCGGGTTCATTTGGGTCCAAGAAACGGAAATGATGACTGATTCCGATCTGGAATTTTTACACGAAGTTTCCCATCATATCGGCAAGCTTCTTTATCAGAAAAAACAGATAAACATGAAAAAAGATGAAGAAAAAAATGAGTTTTATCAAAAGGTCATTGACGAAGTCTATCAAACGGAAAACCAAATAAAATGGGAAGCCGCCAATATGAGTCTTCTCATTCCGGAAACCTTCCTTGTCAATGTCTTTACCATCGCTCAATCAGATGCGGAACATTTCGATGACTTAGCGGATACAGTCAGTCTGTTCGCCAATGCGCTGAATCATTTTACCCATGTATTCACAAACCAATTGAAGATCATCGTCCTGATTGGCAGCAACGGAAAAGGGAAAGACCTGCTTACCGATAGCGCCAATGATTTAACGAACACCGTTCTTTCCCAATTCACTGACAAAAAGGTATTCCCGGGAATCGGAAATGAGTACTCTTCGATTCTTCAATTAAGAAAATCCTATCTCGAAGCCCTGGAAGTGATCAACGCAGGCAAATTCATCGGTGAACCTGAACAGCTTCCCTTCCAATATAGCAAGCTTGGGATTTTCCGTTACCTCGAAATGATCTCCAACCATCATACTAAAACGAATTATATCAATACGGATTTAGAAATTCTTCAAAAGAAGGACCTGGAAAGCCAAACCAAACTCCTTCAAACACTGGAAATATATCTCTTGAACAATTGCCGGATCAAACCGACGTCGGAACAGCTATACATTCATACCAACACATTGAAATATAGATTGAATCAAATAACCGATCTCACCTCAATCGATTTTGATGACTTTCATTCGAGAATGCAACTATACATCGACTTACAGCTTATAAAGCAGAGATCTTAAAGAACGTCCCGTTTTGAGTTCGGGTGATTCAATAAGCGAAGGAGAGAAGAAACTCGGCGAGGACTGCCGGTTTCTTCTCTCCTTATTCATGCTTTACCTATTTACTGGACTCACCTTATGCGGAAACTTTAGGCCTCCCAGTACGAACAAAATCCATGATTTCCTCTTTCGATGGTTTGCTAAGACCCAGAGTTTCAATGGTTCTTCCACTTTGCGGAGTGCCCCCAACAAGAATTTCCCGGCTTATCGCTTGAACCAAGAACCATTCCGTCTTTATCCGTGATAAGTACATCATGACCGATTACTTCACTTGTTATGTTCACAATTTCTTGAGCTAATTCGGCTAACATATTTCCCCCCTGGTTATCGCAAAACCATGAAAAACCAGCTCGTAAATAACTTGAGCTGGTTTTTCATGTATCTTCTTCTATCAAATGAATTCAAGGGCATTTTCCCTCTAGAATGTAAATACCCCGATAATCACATTCCGAATACCAAAAAAACGCCACCGATTCCGCCGGCGTCATGTTTTTTGCATATTGATCAAGATACTTTAATCGCACCCAATATTTCCTGTTCCAATTGATTGGTTCTCTCCATTTTTGTTGATTCCGTCCATCCAAAATATCCGGCCATATAATCGATCACTGCATGTTTATGCGTTTGGACTAAATCGATATTGAATAACAGTGTCCCCGTCCTGCGGAAAAAGAAATCCACTGGGGTTGCGGCCATTTCATGATCAACTGCGTATTTCAGCTGTACGAACAATTTCTTTGGAAGACCGCTGTTCGTTCCTCCGTCTCCTTCGTTTTTGGCGATATCGAATAATACAGGTGCGTTGGACCCGTACATGGCCAATATCTCTTTGGCATCCTTTGCAGCGAGCCCTGAGTCAACTCCCATTTGAACATGTTGCTTGATATAATCGGAGAAGTTGCTTGATCCCCCGACATCCCCTCCGGAAATCGGCATTCCTCTAGTGCTGCTGGCTGGGTACTTTTTATTAGACTGCTGGGCAAGTTTCCCTGCCAAAAGGTCGACCGTCGTTTTGGCCATTTTGCGATAACCGGTCAATTTCCCACCCGCAATCGTGATAAGGCCAGAATCGGACTCCCAGATTTCATCTTTCCTTGATATCTCAGAAGGATCTTTCCCTTCTTCAAGAATCAACGGCCTTACCCCAGCCCAGCTGGATTCGATATCATCATCCGTGATGTTCACTTCTGGAAACATATAATGTATGGACTTTAATAGATAGGCACGGTCTTCGGAAGTAACGGTCGGCACTGCAGGATCACCATCATAAAAAGTATCCGTAGTCCCTATATAAGCTTTACCTGCTCTCGGGATGGCAAAAATCATCCGGCCATCAGGCGTATCAAAATAAAGTGCCTGCTTCAACGGGAATCTCGATTGGTCGATGACCACGTGCACACCCTTGGATAACTTCAGCGTCTTCCCTTGTTTCGATTGGTCCTTCTCACGAATGGAATCCACCCACGGACCTGCTGCATTAATAACTTTGTCTGCGTATATTTCATAAGAATCACCTGAAAGTAAATCGGCAACTTGGACGCCGTTCACCTTGCCATTGTCATATAACAATTTTTCCACTTTTGTATAATTTATCGGTGTTGCACCTTTATCGACAGCCGCCTTCATCACTTCAATCGTCAGACGTGCATCATCTGTCCGGTATTCAACATAGTAGCCTCCGCCCTTCAGTCCCTCTTTCTTAACGAGCGGCTCCCGTTTTAGTGTTTCCTCCGCCGAAAGCATTTTCCTGCGTTCAGCTTTTTTAACCCCCGCAAGGAAATCATATACCCGAAGGCCAATGGAGGTACTGAATTTCCCGAAGGTGCCACCTTTGTGCATCGGTAACAGCATCCATTCCGGCGTGGTAACATGCGGTCCATTTTCATAAACGATTTCCCGCTCTTTACCAACCTCGGCAACCATTTTTATTTCAAATTGCTTCAAATACCGCAATCCGCCATGAACAAGTTTTGTCGAGCGGCTTGAAGTACCTGCTGCAAAGTCCTGCATTTCAACCAAAGCCACTTTCATTCCACGGGTCGTTGCATCCAGGGCGATCCCTGCACCGGTAATTCCCCCGCCAATGACAACCACATCATATTTCTCTTTTTTCAGAAGTTCGATCGTTTCTTCGCGATATATATTTGAAAACCTCATGCCTGACTCCTCCTTTAAGTATTGCATTCTATTTTTTTTCTTGAATTTTGCACATTTACTCGTGAATTCACACGGTTTACTCATGAACTCTGCACTTTTACTCGTGAATTCTGCGTTTACTCGTGAATTCTGCACTTTTACTCGTGAATTCGCGCCATTTACTCGTGAATTCACACGATTTACTCGTGAATTCGCTCCATTTACTCGTGAATTTACACGATTTACTCGTGAATTCTGCGTTTACCGTGAATTCGGTCATTATATTCAATTGGTTCATTTGTTCGCATAAGTTATATAGATATTAATATCCCTAATCTGCCGTTAAAAACAAAAAAAGAGACCATAAATGCACATTATCGAATTAACGATAACGCATTCATGGTCTCTCCTGTTCTCCGGCCGAGTTATTAACTTGATTTCATTATAGCATACTCCAGCTCATTTGAGAAAGAATTCATGTTGTTTTTTATTTAAACGCCATAGCGGCATGTACGGCTTTCTTCCAGCCTTCATATAATTTTTCACTTTCTTGCTCTTCCATGGATGGTTCAAAGGTTTTGTCCACCGCCCATTGCCGGGAGATTTCTTCTTGATCCTTCCAATACCCGACAGCAAGGCCTGCAAGGTATGCAGCACCTAATGCTGTAGTTTCGTTTATGGTCGGCCTCTCGACGGGCACACGTAATAAGTCGCCCTGGAATTGCATCAAGAAGTCATTTTTGACTGCCCCGCCATCCACTCTTAATGTTTGCAGCTCGATTCCTGAATCCGCCTCCATTGCATCAAGGACATCCTTCGTTTGATACGCAAGTGATTCAAGGGTGGCGCGAATGAAATGTTCTTTTGATGTGCCGCGCGTCAAACCAAAAACGGCTCCCCGCACTTCGCTGTCCCAATATGGAGTTCCAAGTCCTACGAAAGCTGGTACGACATATACTCCATCCGTACTTTCCACCCGTTTTGCATAGTCCTCGCTGYCCTTGGCATCATGCAGCATCCGCAGGCCATCGCGCAGCCATTGGATGGCGGAGCCAGCTACGAATATACTGCCTTCCAGTGCATATTCGACCTTCCCATTCAAGCCCCAAGCAAGGGTCGTCAATAGTCCGTGTTCGGAGCTGACAGCCTTGGTTCCTGTATTCATGAGCATGAAACAGCCTGTTCCATACGTATTTTTAGCCATTCCTTCATTAAAGCAGGCTTGGCCGAATAATGCTGCCTGCTGATCACCGGCTGCCCCGGCGATCGGAATCGATTGGCCGAAGAAATGATATTCGATCGTACGTGCATATTCCTCAGAGGAAGGCCTCACTTCCGGCAGCATCGACTTTGGTACAGTCAATATCTCAAGCAGTTCTTCATCCCATTTCAGTTCATGGATATTGTACATCAATGTCCGGGATGCATTGGAATAGTCCGTTACATGAGCCTTGCCTCCTGATAGCTTCCAGATCAGCCAAGTATCTATGGTACCGAATAACAGCTTGCCTTCATCCGCCTTTTGCCGCGCCCCTTCCACATTATCGAGGATCCACTTCACTTTCGTTCCGGAAAAATAGGCATCTATCAACAATCCCGTTTTATCCCGGAATAAATCATTAAGTCCCTTTTCCTTCAACTCATCACAGATTCCACTTGTTTGCCTGGACTGCCATACAATCGCATTATAGACAGGCGTACCTGTTTCCTTATCCCAAACGACTGCCGTTTCACGCTGGTTGGTGATCCCGATACCGGCAATTTGCTCTGGCTTTACACTGGATTCAGATAGTACACCGGCGATCACCGCCAGGATCGACCCCCAAATCTCATTGGCGTTATGCTCGACCCAGCCTGGTTTAGGGAAATGCTGTGTGAATTCCTTTTGGGAGGAATGGACGATTTCCCCCTTTTCATTAAATAAAATCGCCCTCGAACTTGTTGTTCCTTGATCTAATGATAAAATGTATTTTTCCATTGTGTATGCCCCTCCTTTTAATTAACTAGCGATATTTCTGCTATCCAATTCATGTGACTGTTTTTTACCAAAAGCATAGGCTACTATCAATAGTACCAGGCTTGCACCTATAACAGACCAAAATCCTGCCGTTATTTCCCCCATAAAAAATGCTTTATAACAAACGGCACCAAGTGAACCCCCTACAATCGGTCCAACGACCGGAATCCATGAATAGCCCCAGTTGGAATTTCCTTTACCAGGTATCGGCAGCAAAAAGTGAGCGATGCGCGGCCCCAGGTCGCGGGCCGGGTTAATGGCGTATCCTGTCGTTCCCCCAAGTGACATCCCGATCACGACAATCAATAACCCGACTGCGAATGGGTTTAGACCCTCTGTAAAATTATTGGCCCCTATAAATAATAGACCAAGAATAAGGATGAAAGTTCCAATCATCTCACTTAATAGATTTGAAAATGTGTGCGGGATTGCAGGTGAAGTCGCGAATACACCAAGCTTCGCCCCTGGATCATCCGTAGCTTTCCAGTGTGGCAAATAGTGAAGGAATACTAGAGTTGCGCCGAGTATCGCGCCAATCATCTGGGCAACGATGTAACCGGGCACATCACTCCATGGAAATTCTCCAATAATGGCAAACCCTACTGTGACCGCCGGGTTTAAATGCGCCCCGCTTATGGAACCCACTGCAAAAACACCCATGGTAACAGCCAATCCCCACGCAATCGTGATAACGATCCAGCCGGCATCTTTTGCATAGGAACCCTTTAAGGATGAACCTGCCCCAATACCTGCTCCGAATAACACTAAAATCATCGTGCCTAACACTTCTCCCCAAAATGGAGTCATGATAAAACCCCTCCCCTGATAATTTTTTAAACCTTGCCAACAAATAAAAGGAGATCCACAGCAGAACTATATTCATAAAAAAAATTATGAATAGATCTGTTGTGAATCTCCTAGTCTCCGTCACATATATTAACTTGTACTGTAAAATATACTAGGTTATGAAAACGCTGTCAATATTTTGTGAAAAATTAATCTATTATTCTGTAATTTTTTTCAATTTTTCCCTATTAGACGATATCCCATAATTCAGTTTTTGAAGTGGTGATTGACGAGGCGCCGGCATCAAGGGCATTCAGAACTTCATCCGAAGTACGTATGAGGCCGCCTGCAAAAATCGGTGTCTGCAATCGTTCCTTCACTTCTTTTATCATCCATGGCATGGCGCCCGGCAATACTTCGATATAATCCGGCTTGGTTTTCTGCACCAGCTTATAACTTTTCTCAAGCGCATGTGAGTCTATTAAAAAGATTCGCTGGATGGCAATGACCCCCTTTTGCTTCGCCTTCAATATAACGCTTGATTTAGTCGAAATCAGCCCATAGGGGTTATATTCCTGACAAATGAATTCTGTCGCATACTCATCACTTCTTATGCCATGGATCAAATCGACATGATAAATCATTTTCTTATTATGCTGCTTTGCCATCATACTTACATTTTTCAATTGTGAGATATGCAAATCAAGAAATACACCTATTTCATAGGAACTTTCTAGAAATCTTTCGAAATCCTTCATGCTTGCTGAAGCAGGCAAAATCTTCTGATCCATCATTATCCTCCTCATTACCAGAAAAACTCAAAACTTCAAGTCATTTAGTATATTTTAAAGAACTTGATTTATCAAACACATTTTTTCATGAACCATGTAACCTTAACACTATCATACCTGGCACACCCTTTATAGATTGCGGCAAAGGATATATATAAAATATCCCCTTGAATCATAAAGAAAGTTTCATTTTCAATGCACCTTCGATGAGTTCATACGATTTAATTGTGCCAATGGGAATTTTTCTCACGATGCTCCAAGCATTAACATTCATTTTGATCGCTCTTTTTTCAAATTCAAAAAATGGCGGTCTGTTAAATATCCTTTGGTTGATGAAATTCCTGTCAATTGGTTCCATTTCGACTAATTCAAATGATATCGTTCTTTTTTCCACATGAACCGGTTTTAATGTAATCCGGAAAGCCACGTTTTTCTTAAACATCATTTTTTTCACTTCCATCGTTCCGGAAAGCACAATATGCTTTGGCGTAATTTCGACTTTAATATCCTGACAAGATGATTTCATTTTTATGATTCTCTCTATCATGGCATCAGTTACCGTAATCGGTATGCCATTTTTGAATGGACTCATCCTTGCATTCCCTCCCCACTCAAAGCATATGCCGGACTCCCTGATGCCGTTAACATTTCAGCCCGGATTAATAAACGGTATATTCGAAATATTCCAGCTCCACCCCTTGACCTTCGTAAAAACTACCTGTATAGTCATAGTTAATTTAATAGACAACTCTTATCCAGAGAGGTGGAGGGACTGGCCCTTTGATGCCTCAGCAACAGACTGATCTTGTACTGTGCTAATTCCAGAAGTTTAAAAACTTGAAGATAAGAAGAGTATATAGCTTTGTTGCCAACACCTCTTCTTATTTTTAAGAAGAGGTTTTTTATTTTGGCTGTTTTCACATACTTTGTTGCTATTTACCAGGTAGTGGGTTGTGGTTGATTTCCCCTCAAGATGCTCGCTTTCCGCGGGGCGGGCGGTGAGCCTCCTCGGCGTAAACGCCTGTGGGGTCTCACCTGTCCCG
>NZ_JBFUIQ010000081.1:0-18465 GCF_056401795.1 Peribacillus sp. P4_D6 | reverse complement strand
CTCCAAAGCTATGAAAGGTGCGCTCAAGTTTTGCYGCATTTTCATGAATCAATTGGTACTCTCCGCTTTGGTCGGTTTTTTTAGGCTGCAATAACAAAGAAAGAGGGGGTAAAAGATATTCTTTATTCTCCACTTCCGTAAAATTCATAGGCGGAACGGCATCATCCTGGTCCCCTGCATTTTCAGCTGCAGTTTCCGGAACAGCGGGAATTATTTCGTTTTCGTCATTATAGGCTTTATCAGCAAAGCTGGAAATGATCCGTTCCGTCGCCATTTCCTGTGTTTCCTCTTCTAGAGGGGCCTGATCCGTATCTTCCACCGGTTCGTTTTGCCGTTTCTTCTTTTTCACGGGATTCTTTTTCTTTTCTTTTTTGTCTTCATTCCACGTTTTCACATCATCTCTGAATGCGGACCATTGCTTTATGAAAAAGCCTCCAAGACCCCTGAAAAACTTCCCGAGGGTTTCACCTAACGTTTTCCCGGTCAATAGGACGGCACCTACAATGATAAAGAGGAATGAAACGATTTTCGATCCAGCTTCGTCGAATAAAAAGTATGAAGCGGCAAATAATATCGCTCCAATCATACCGCCCCCAAGGTCCTTTGAGCTGGCCTTGCCGGTCACTTCCATCCAGAATAGTTCCCATGTATTCGAAATGACGCTGGGCTTCGTAAATGGTCCCCCATCTGCAAGCATGTTAAACAGGGTAACATGACTTAGCAGGAGCATGCTCGCAACAAGGAAGTACATCCCGACCAATTGCCGTTTCAACAGGTACGGGACCTCTCTCTTTATCATCAAATAGAAACCAGCTGCAATTGCTCCCAACAAAAAGAGGATATACCATTCCCCCATGAAGAAGCGGATTAAAAAGACCGTCCCGTTTCCCACTGCTCCAAGCTTGGCAATGGCAATGATGGCCAAACCTATTATGGTGAGGCCAATCAATTCATATTTAAGCGTTAGTTTTAACTTCTCTGTACTATTCTTTTTTCTGCGTTTCTTCTTTGCCATAATATCACCTGATTCTTCATGAAACTATTCTAACTTTCCTATTCAACATCACTACTTGATTTCCCTTCACGAAACAAACGTTCGCTACTGATTATACCAAATAAATATGACCCTGTCCTTGATATATATACCATTCATTCTTTAGGCGGACATTTTTCCCATATAATGAATAAAGCAGCCAAGCGGCTGCTGAATTTCATTCCAGTATATCATAATTTACCTCAGTTAGTCGTATTTACTAATGGTTCATATGTTCGAACACATTTATGACAGCTCCCGGCTGAATGTGTACATTCATATAATCTTCAGGATCGGTGCTGACGATTCGATCAATGCGAAACGTACGGCCACCGTCATGTTCAACCATCACATGTACACCATTGTAGATCATTTCTATTAAATTTGCCGTCTTCTCATGGTGATGAGGGAAAATTATTTCTTCAGGAACGATCGTATAAAGCGTCATTGCAGAAGCCCCTCCTCTTCCCCGGCAATTTTTGGCCTTCTTTCTTCCATGAAGCTATTTAGTTTTCTCATGGCCTGGCCCACTCCTCCTACATCATCGATCATACCGATTTCAACTGCCTCGGCCCCGATAACATTCGTACCGATATCACGTGTCAAGTTTCCTTTGGCAAACATTAAATCCTTAAAACTTTCTTCCGTAACGTTGGAGTGGCGCGTAACAAATTTAATCACTCTTTCCTGCATTTTATCCAAGTATTCAAAGGTTTGAGGCACGCCAATGACTAGCCCTGTCAAACGAATTGGATGAATCGTCATCGTTGCTGTTTCTGCTATATAGCTATGGTCACACGAAACCRCAATCGGCACACCGATCGAGTGCCCTCCCCCAAGTACAATCGAGACGGATGGCTTTGATAGGGAAGCCAGCATTTCTGCGATTGCCAGTCCCGCTTCGACATCTCCTCCGACTGTATTTAATATGACAAGCAGCCCCTCTATATTGGGATTTTGTTCAATTGCCACAATTTGCGGAATAACATGTTCATATTTGGTCGTTTTATTTTGAGGCGGCAGCTGCATATGTCCTTCAATTTGTCCAATGATCGTCAAACAATGGATTTTTGAGTCTTGAGATAGTTGCGGAACATTAGTAGCCCCCAGCTGCTGGATCTTTTCGATTAAAGTTGAATTCTTACCTTCCTGCTTGCCTTCATTTTCATTTGGTAATGGTGCATTATCCACTATGCCAACCCCTTTCTCTTTTAGCCTATAGCTTTATTATGTCTCGAGCCTCGGACTTCATTCTTCAAGATATAAGAGTCAGAAAAAAGAACCCCTGATTGYTCAAATCAGGGGTTCCTTACTTAATATTCCATTATGATCGGTAAAATCATTGGGCGGCGTTTCGTTTTTTCATAGAAGAATTGGTTTAACGCATCACGCATTTCCTGCTTCAGCGTGGACCAATCAAAAGGCTGGCGCGACCCATTTTTCTTTACGATTTCACTTACTATTTCAGTTGCTTCCGCAATCATTTTTTCTGATTCGCGAACATATACGAAGCCCCTTGAAATGATTTCAGGGCCTGCTGCAATGCTTTTATCCTGAMGGTTCAACGTGACAACTACAATCAAAATGCCATCTTGTGATAACAAGCGCCGATCACGAAGAACGATATTACCCACATCTCCAACACCGCTGCCATCTATCAAGATATTTCCAGCAGAGACTTTGCCGGAAAGCCCCATTTTATTGCCCTTAAGTTCGATGACATCCCCTTTTTCGGCAATTATGATGTTTTCACGCTTAATTCCCGCAGCAACCCCAACTTTTTGATGGGCATATAAATGGCGATATTCCCCATGTACAGGGATTAAGAATTTAGGATTCATCAAATTGATCATCATTTTTAGCTCTTCCTGGCTGCCATGCCCTGTTACATGCACTTTATATTTATTGGCAGATACCACTTCAGCACCTACCCTGTATAGCAAATCGACGGTTTTGGATAAAATAAGTTCACCGCCCTGCAGGGGTGATGCACTGATCAAAACGGTGTCTCCCTTTTTGATCGTTACCTGCTTGTGGGTCTGCTTTGCCATTTTTTGAAGTGCAGCAATGGGTTCGCCCTGATGACCTGTCGATAACACGACGATTTCACGGTCGTCATACTGGCCAATTTCATTAATCGGGATTATCAGCTCTTCTTCGACCTTTAAGTAGCCAAGATTCAAGGCTGTTTCATAAACGCGTTGAAGGCTTTTTCCTACAACTGCCACTTTTCTGCGACTTGCTGCCGCTGCATTGAAAACATGTTGAATCCGGTTGATGTTCGAAGCGAAGCACGCAACGATGATCCTTCCGGAGGCAGCATGGAAAGCCTCTGTAATATCTTTGGCCACAACTGCTTCTGAAGTCGTATAACCTGGCCTCTCGGCACCGGTACTATCCGAAAGCAGGCATAGGACACCTTCTTCACCGATACTGGCCATCTTACCGATTTCCGGCTTATATAGATCCGTTGCTGCCTGGTCGAATTTGAAATCCCCTGTATAAACGATTGCACCTTCACGAGTGTGAATCACGACTCCGACAGAATCGGGAATGCTATGGTTAGTCCGGAAAAAGGACACGGCTGCTTGAGGGAAACTTAAAAGGGAATCCGAATCGATTTCAGTGAAAGTTGCCCTGCCGTTAAAGCCATCTTCCTTTAATTTCGTTTTGATTAAAGCAAGTGTAAGCTTTGTTCCATAAACAGGAGCCGGTAAATATTTCAAGACATAAGCAAGCGCTCCCATATGGTCTTCATGACCATGGGTAATGAATATCCCCTGCACCCGTTCCTTATTATCCATCAAATAAGAAATATCTGGGATGACCGCATCGATTCCGAGCATTTCGTCTTCCGGCAGCATTAATCCTGCATCAAGAAGATAGATGTCCTCGTTCACCTCAACGACGTACATATTTTTACCAAGCTCCCCTTGTCCTCCAAGAGAAATCACTTTTATTCCATTATTTTTATCTTTACCCAATCGAATATCCTCCTTAAAAAATCCCGTTCATAATTTCCCAATGATTTCATTATAACCGATGTTCAAAAAACATGACAACACTTACCATTTTCAGAGGTACTTTTTCATATAATTCAAAAAAACAACCTATTATGTAAGAGATGTTTCAATTGATCATAAAAAATTCCAATACTATCATCCCGAAATCGGAAAGTATATCCCGTTCATATACATCATTATGTAAAAACAAGCCAATCTTCAACGATCAGCTTGTTCCGTGTCTTTTTATTTTTTTAATACCTTGGTTAATGCCAGGCGTTCCTGCTCCGTCAATGGCACGATTGGGAGTCTCACCGATCCAACGTCAATTCCATATAACTGAAGAGCTGTTTTGACAGGTGCAGGGCTTGGCGCTGCAAACAAACCTTTTATAAGCGGTAACAGTTCCTGATGCAGCCGGGCTGCCTCTTTCAAGTTCCCACTGATGAAGGCCTCCACTATTTTCTGCAGCTCCTTGCCAGCAATATGTGAAGCAACAGATACTACACCCACACCACCAATCGCCAACACCGGTAGTGTTAAAGCATCGTCCCCGCTATATAATGCAAAATCTTCATCCGTGCCGGCTATGATTTGGGTCATAGCGTTTAAATCCCCGCTCGCTTCCTTAACGGCTACGATATTAGGAATTTCCGAAAGGCGGATGATCGTTTCCGGTTCAATGTTAACTGAAGCCCTCCCAGGGATATTATATACCATAACAGGGAGCTTCGTACTGGCTGCAATAGCCTTAAAATGCTGGTACAGCCCTTCTTGATTCGTTTTACTATAATATGGGGCAACCAGCATTATCGCATCGGCGCCATTTTGTTCCGCCTTTTTTGTCAACTCGATGGAAGCATACGTATTGTTGCTTCCTGTACCCATGATGATGGGCACACGTTTTTCAACAACCTTAGAAACATGACGCAATAACGCGATTTTCTCCTCCGAAGATAAAGTTGGAGATTCCCCTGTCGTTCCCGACAGCACAAGCGAATCGGTCCCATTCGTTAATAAGTAATTAACCAATGAAGTCGTCTTTTGAAAATCAATATTTCCCTTGCTATCGAAAGGGGTGACCATCGCGGTTGATACTCTACCAAATATCATCATCTAACACCTCTTTAATTTTTAAAACATTACTTAATAAAAAACCTGATTATTGGACTTCCCCTTCATGCAATTGAAATGCATAGTGCAGGGAATTAACGGCTTCTATTAAATCTTCTTCTTTTACGAGTACCCAAATTGTCGTATGGCTGTCCGCTGACTGGAGAATGGCAATTTCCTTTTCGGAAAGCGCTGTGACAATCTTCGCTGCCACGCCAGGTACTCCATTGATGCCTGCACCGACTACCGATACCTTGGCACAATTCCTTTCAATGACCGGTTCATGACCAAGCTCGGCCAAAATCGAGAGGGCAAGTTCTGTCATCTCTTCCGATACGGTATAAACTACACCACTTGGATATATATTTATAAAGTCAACTGAAATGGAGGCATTTGCCATCGCTTTGAAAACTTCAGCCTGTAGATTATATTGATCTTTTTTCGCACGGACCTTGATTTGAGTGATCTTTGGTACATGGGCAATCCCGGTCACAAGCCTTTCACGTATGTCACTGCCCTGGCTTCCCTTGTTCATGCCTGTAACAAGGGTTCCCAAACCTTCGCTGTATGTTGACCTTATCCGAATCGGGACTTTCGCCTGCATCGCAATTTCAACAGCTCTCGGATGAATGACCTTCGCCCCTTGATATGCCATGTTGCAAACTTCCGTATATGAAACGATTGATAATGGACGAGCTTGATCGGCAATCCGCGGATCTGCTGTCATGATTCCTTCCACATCCGTAAAAATATCGACCCGTTCAGCTTGCAATGCGGCACCTAATGCAGCTGCTGAAGTATCACTTCCACCACGGCCGATGGTCGTGATGTCACCATTTTTAGCAGCTCCCTGGAAACCTGCTACAACGACAACATCCTTCACCTCAAGTTCTTTCATGAGGCGATCGCATTTCATTTCGATTATTTTCGCACTGGAATAGTCGGTATTCGTCATGAATCCTGCTTGAGCTCCAGTATAAGCAACCGCATCAATACCATGTTCCAAGAGCATGTTAGTAAATACTACAGATGATATCGTTTCTCCGACAGACATAAGTAAATCCTGTTCTCGCTTTGAAAGGCTGGCTTTGGCTCCATTTACAAGGGAAAGTAAGGTATCCGTTGCATAAGGATCCCCTTTTCTTCCCATTGCTGATACCACAACCACTACTTTATATCCTTCTTTAATCGCTTTTTCGATATGCCCCTTGGCAAATGAACGGCTTTCCTCATCACGAACGGATGTCCCACCGTATTTCTGGACGATAATTTTCATAATATGCACCCCAAATATAAGCCAGCTCCCCGATCCGGGAAGCTGACAAAAACTCTCTATCCTATTGGAATTTATTTTTCTGTCGAGTTCATTAAGAATAAATTATTACTTAACGGTAACCAAACCTAATTTCAAAAGGCTTTCAGCAATTTGAACGGAATTCCAAGCTGCACCTTTTAATAGATTATCGGAAACCACCCATAAATGGAAGCCTTTATCTTCATCCAAATCTTTGCGAATTCGACCGACGAATACATCATTCTTGCCGACGGATGAAGCAGGTGTTGGGTAAACTTGTTGTTCCGGTTCGTCTTCCAACACTATTCCAGGTGCCGTTCTCATTAAATCCTTGATTTGAGAAGCCGCTATGCCTTCTTTTTCAACTTCAATGTATACAGATTCCGAATGACCTGTTACAACAGGAAGCCTCACGCAAGTTGCAGCCACTGGCAGGTCTTGCATATGCATGATTTTCTTTGTTTCATTAATCATTTTCATCTCTTCAAATGTGTACCCATTATCTTGGAATTTATCGATTTGGGGAATGACGTTAAATGCGATTTGATAATGCTTTTCGTCCCCTTTTACCGGTAATATTTTCGGATCGATCTCTTTTTCATCAAGCAAGTCGCGAGCCTGTTCCTTTAATTCATTTATCGCTGCTGCACCTGCACCAGAAACAGCCTGGTAGGTAGAAACGACAATTTTTGATAAGCCATATGTCTGGCGGATAGGCTCTAATGCCACAACCATTTGGATAGTTGAACAATTCGGGTTTGCAATGATCCCATTATGCTGCTTCAAGTCTTCTTCATTTACTTCAGGAACGACTAGCGGCACATTTTCATCCATGCGGAAAGCGCTCGTATTATCCACCACTATCGCACCGCGTTTCACTGCTTCTGGAGCCAATTCCTTAGACACGCTTCCTCCAGCACTGAATAAAGCGATATCGATGCCTTCAAAGCTTTCAGGTTTTGCTTCCTGCACTTCGATTTCTTCGCCCTTAAACGTAAGTTTGATGCCTGCGGAACGAGCCGATGATAAAAAGATGATTTTCTTAATCGGTAAGTCCCTTTGTTCGAGTGTTGAAATCATTTGTTGTCCTACTGCTCCAGTTGCTCCCACAACTGCAATACGCAATCCCTGTGTCTCAGTCATTTATACATACTCCTTTTCTATCTCTTAAATTAGTTATTTGTTGGATTCATTACTTCTTGTTCAGAATATCATTTATTTTATCACATTAACATTCCAAAGGGTCGGACTTTAACAAAATATTCTGGTAGTGGAGTGGTTTTTTATAACTTCAACCCACAAATTTATGCATATATGTCAGTCGTTGAAAGCAGATCCGTGGCAAAAACTTGTTCAGGCTAAATCATCCTTGAACCTTTCGACGATGACAGGTTGAATCTGTTCCCTCTCCAGTGCCGATATGATCGTATCCCTTATCATGCTCATCCTTGCAACCATGGAACTTGGTTTGCCTGTGGGATTATCCTGGCCATATGGAACAAAATAAATATCTTTTGCTGCCATCAGCCTCATTAGATTGACACCATTTAACCCAAGTGCATCATTTGTTGATATCGCGACCACGACTGGACGGTGATTCCTCATCGTCGCTTTTGCAGCCATAAGTACAGGCGAATCGGTAAGTGCATTTGCCATTTTACTCATTGAGTTACCCGTTAAAGGAGCGATCACCATACAATCGAGTGGCAATTTAGGTCCTAAAGGCTCCGCTTTGACGATTGTATCAACGACGTGATTCCCCGTCAATTTTTCTATTCTTTCGACCCAGTCTTCGCCCTTTCCAAAACGGGTTTCCGTGTTTTGAACAGTCGATGTTACGATTGGGATGACTTCCGCCCCTTCATTTACAAGTTTTTCTATTTCCGGAAACACTTCATCATATGTGCAATGTGATCCTGTTAATCCGAAACCAATCCGTTTACCTTTGAGACTCATATCATTTTCCCCTTCCTTTTCAAGAACTCGCCTTGAATCAATAGTCCCAGTGCATTCGCTAATATCTGACCAGCTGTTTTCGGAGCGACTATCCCCGGCAGGCTCGGTGCCAAAAGCGCCTTAATTCCCCTTTTTTCAGCGTAACGAAAATCCGTTCCCCCCGGTTTTGAAGCAAGGTCGATGATTAATGTATGAACGGGCATATTAGCGATGACTTTTGCGGTAATTATAGGAAAAGGGATCGTATTGATACATATATCAACATTTTTCATTTCTGCAGCAAGATCATTTAAATGAAAAGGGGCTAATGCCATTTCACTGATCCTTGCTATATCTTCGCTTTTTCTTGCCCCCACCTTTACTTTTGCTCCAAGTGCCTGGAATGACCGGGCTACACTCATACCGACCCTTCCCAGTCCTAGAACGGCTACATTTGATCCATGGATAGTAAAATCCGTATGTTGAATGGCCATCATGATCGCACCCTCAACAGTGGGAATCGAATTATAAATAGCGACATCATCACGTTCGAACAATAGAACAAGTTTGCGATCCACCTTCTTGAATATCTCATCGAGGTAATCGTTACTGATTCCTGCATAAAAAGTGCAATGTTCCGGGGTATTTTTTATCATTTCTTCAGTCAAAACAACCTCTTCACTGGAAAAGATCGTTTCTACTTTCCCATCTGAATCCGTACCCCGGACAGGTAAAATAACTGAATCTAATTCCTTGAAGTTTATATCTTCCATTTTTTCCTTAACAGCTCCGGTAAAAGCATGGTCGAGCTGTTCAAAACCTACCAATAATAGCTTTGCATCAAGCTCTGTCAGTTTACGGACAACTTCAAGCTGACGCGCATCTCCACCAATTACAGCGATTTGCATGCCTGTAAGCATTAAAACCGTCACCTTCTTTATATAAAAGATCCTAAACATTCCTTGCCCCATGATACAATTCCTTCAGGAAGCAATTCGGTTTTTGCTACATTCTCTAGTTACCCTGCCATCTTATGTTTTTACTTAAAAAACGGTGATAAGAAAAGAAAAAACGCCATAGCTATTGCCAGCTAAGGCGTTTTCGAGAGTGTATTTCGAAAAGTTCCAAGGAGTATGAAGCGAGCGTCATTATCCGTCCATATGCTCTCCGTCTTTAAGCGAAAGTCCTTCCTGAAAATCAATGATGACCATATCCGCACCGATTTTTTTTATATGTTCCCATGGCACTCTTATTTCACTGCCATTCCTTAAAAGGCCGAACCATTTGACAGATGGAATGATCAACGAGGTAATTTGTCCAGTTTCATCTATTTCCAAATCCGTCTGACCAAGGATTCCTAATCTTTCCGCCCTATTCACATCGACTATTTCCTTACCGCTCAGTTCGCTTAACCTCAATTTTGGTTCCCCCTTTTTCGTCTTCTATTCAATCTATATCCGAAAAAGGTAAACTTAGAAGGCATTTAACCAAATATTGTCCATAACACTGGACACTCCCGCATTCAAAGAAAAAAAGCCTGACCTCCCATTAATGAAGGTTCAGACTTGTTCGATATTATTTGTCCCAATTTTCCAGCGGGCTCACTAATGACAAGGAATGTTCCGTAAAGATTTGATTTGCCAATTCATTGACGGTATCCTCAGTCACTTCGTCAATCTTGATGATGATATCATCAAGGGAACGGTGCTCACCCAACATAAGCTCATTTTTTCCGTTCCGGCTCATGCGGCTATTCGTGCTTTCAAGGCTGAGCATCAAGCTTCCTTTAAGTTGCTCTTTGCTATTCCGTAATTCCTTTTCCGTAATGCCATCCCTTTTTAAAGTATCCAATGTTTCCTGAATGGTTTCATACAGGCTGTCAAGCTGATTTGTGCCTGTCCCCCCATATACTGTCACCATACCGCTATCTTGATAGCTGGAATGATAAGAGTAAACGGAATAGGCAAGGMCGCGCTGCTCCCTGACGTCCTGGAATAGACGGCTGCTCATGCTTCCCCCAAGGATATTATTCAAGGTAATCAGGCTGTATGTTTTTTCATTGCCGATTTCCAATCCGTTGTAACCAAGGCATAAGTGGGCTTGTTCCGTATCTTTTTTACGGGTGATCCTATTTTCGTGGAAGGAAGGTTTGACCAATTCAAGACGGTCATCCCCTCCTTGATAAGAGCCAAAGTAGCTTTCGACTTCCTTGATCAATTTTTCATCCACATTCCCAGCAATGGACACGACTACCTTATCGGGTGTATACATGTCATGGACGTATTTTTTTAATGTATCACTATTGAAGGTTTCAAGCGTATTTTCCGTCCCYAGTATTGGATAACCAAGGGGGTGATTTTCATATACAGCCTTGCTTAAGAGGTCATGGACAATATCATCTGGTGTGTCTTCGTACATTTTTATTTCTTCATAGACGACATTTTTTTCTTTTTTCAATTCTTCCCCATCAAATGTTGAGTTGAAGAACATATCAGCCAGGATTTCAAGCGCATAGCTTGCATGGTTATCCATGACTTTAGCATAATAGC
Organism: Peribacillus sp. P4_D6; assembly: GCF_056401795.1. Taxonomy (NCBI): domain Bacteria; kingdom Bacillati; phylum Bacillota; class Bacilli; order Caryophanales; family Bacillaceae; genus Peribacillus; species Peribacillus sp. P4_D6. Next base: position 7,539 of record NZ_JBFUIQ010000081.1, on the reverse strand, counting down.
ATGTATATTCTTTTGAAGTGAATGCATTCACCTGTCCACCGATACTATCGAACGATTCGGCAATTTCACGCGCATTTCTCTTAGTTGTCCCTTTAAAGAACATATGCTCCAGAAAATGTGAAACCCCATTCAATTCTGGCGTTTCATTTCTTGAACCTGTTTTGATCCATACTCCAATTGCCGCTGAACGTACAGTTGGAATATTTTCCAATACAATCCTAACTCCATTTTGACACGTGTATTTCTTAATCAACTAACATTCCTCCCAATCATTCTATGCTGATATCGTTACCAATACATTATGGATTCGATCGCTCTTCATCTACTGCTTCCGAAACGGTAACAACATCTAAATCTTTCTTTTTTATTTCAATTATTAACGTTTCCAATGATTTTGCAGTAGATTCAGTCGGATGCATCAATATAAATGCTCCAGGGTGTACCTTAGAAAGCACTCTTTGTTGAAGGACTTCAGGGCTTGGCTTTTGCCAGTCGATCGTATCCACACTCCACATGGCGGTCTCCATACCGAAAGAATCCGCGATTTTCACCGTTTCATCCCGGTAGCTTCCACTTGGCGGTGCGAACCATTTCATTTTCAAACCTGTCACAGCTTCAATGACTTCATTCGTTTTTCGAATTTCCTCACGTGTAGCTTGTGCGGATATGTTTTTCATATCTGGATGTGAATAAGAATGATTTCCAATTTCGTGCCCGCCACCCTTAATCATCTTGGCCAATTCTGGATTTTTCTTGGTCCAATTACCTTCAAGGAAAAACGTGGCCTTAACATTATTCTTTTTTAACACGGCCAACATATCTTGTAGGTATTCATTCCCCCAGGCCACATTGATTAAAAATGATACCACTGGCTTTTCGGGATGGGCCCGGTAAATGGGCGCCGGCTCCAGATCCTCCATATGTATCTTTGCAGGGACCTGCTGAAATACCAGCTTATTCTTATCGAACACGCCCTCCTTCTTCATGGCTTTATACGAATCATCAATATTTACCTTCAGGCCGTTATATGCAGGAACGGTTTTCCAAACAGAATCTATTCGTGCATCCTGTGGTGCAATCTCATATTTTTTTGTTGATTCTTTTATTTGTAAAAGAAGCTCGTCTTCTTGCTTCATAGAAGCAACTGAATCATCGGTTAATTGGGTCAAATAAATTTGTGTATATGGATTTTGCACTAATAACCATGATATACCTGCAATGGCACTTATCGCAACTATCTGCTTCCATTTATTATTCATTTTTTACGCCCCCTTCATACCAAAATGTATGAAGAAAACGGACAAGGTAGAACATGACATCCTTTTGACGCCATTCTCCCCATGGATATTCCAATACCTTTAAACAAAAAAAGCATGCAGATTCACAAGGAATCGCATGCCGGATTTCTATTTTTCATTACGATTGAGAAGGGTTGGCTGCCTCTTTTTGCTCTTTCAAGACTGCTTTACGGGAAAGGTTAACCCTTCCTTGCTTATCGATCTCAGTGACTTTGACCAATAATTCATCGCCAAGTGAAACGACATCTTCCACTTTTCCGACTCTTTCTTCAGCCAGTTCAGAAATATGTACCAAACCGTCTTTACCATTGAAGATTTCAACGAAGGCACCGAACTTTTCGATACGTTTAACTTTACCTAAGTATAGTTCGCCCACTACGACTTCACGTACGATATCTTCAATGATTTTCTTCGCTTTTTGAATCATTGGTTCATCAGTAGAAGATATGAATACCGTTCCATCTTGTTCGATGTCGATTTTCACGCCAGTTTCTTCAATGATTTTGTTGATATGTTTTCCGCTCGGTCCAATGACATCACGGATCTTATCCGGATTTATGGACATTGTAACGATTTTTGGAGCATATTTGGATAACTGCTCACGCGGTTGATTGATCGTTGACATCATTGATTCCAAAATGTGCATCCGGCCATGTTTGGCTTGAAGTAAAGCTTCTTCAAGAATCTCTCTTGAAAGTCCTTCAATCTTAATATCCATTTGTAGGGCAGTAACACCTTTTGAAGTCCCTGCGACTTTAAAGTCCATGTCTCCCAGATGATCTTCCATACCTTGAATATCCGTTAAGATTGTATAGTGCTCACCTGATTTGACTAGGCCCATGGCAATACCGGCAACTGGAGCTTTCAATGGAACTCCGGCATCCATCATTGCCAAAGTGCTTGCACAGATACTTGCTTGTGATGTTGATCCGTTCGATTCAAGGACTTCAGATACAAGTCTGATTGTATATGGGAAGTCTTTATCGTTTGGAATGACAGGCTCCAATGCTCTTTCACCAAGTGCACCGTGACCGATTTCACGGCGTCCTGCCCCACGGATAGGACCAGTTTCACCTACACTGAAATGCGGGAAATTATAGTGATGCATAAAACGTTTTGACTCTTCGGTCCCAAGTCCGTCCAGAATCTGCACATCACCAAGTGCACCTAATGTACAGATGGATAGTGCTTGGGTTTGTCCGCGTGTGAACAATCCGGAACCATGTGTACGGGGCAGAATGGTGACTTCAGATGATAATGGTCTGATTTCGTCAGGATTACGGCCATCCGGGCGCACTTTTTCTTCCGTGATCAAACGGCGGACTTCGGATTTAACCAATTTATTAAGGATTTCTTTAATTTGCTTTAATTTTTCTTCATCAGTTTCTTCTTCATAATGAACCAATACACGATCTTTTACTGCTTTGATCGCGTCTTCACGAGCATGTTTTTCCTGAACTTGTACAGCTTTGTTCAAGTCTGCTTCACATAGGCCTTTCACTTCTGCTTCCAGTTCAGCATCCACTTGGTATAAAGTGACCTGCATTTTTTCCTTGCCGATTTCAGCAACGATTTTCTCTTGGAATGCAATGATCTTCTTGATTTCATCATGTCCGAACATGATTGCTTCAAGCATCGTTTCCTCTGGTACTTCATTCGCTCCGGCTTCAACCATGTTGATGGCATCTTTAGTGCCGGCAACCGTCAGATTGATGTCACTTTTAGCTAGTTGCTCAACAGTAGGGTTAATAATGAATTCATTATTGATTCTCCCCACTACAACTCCAGCAATCGGACCTTCGAACGGAATATCGGAAACTGAAAGTGCAAGGGAAGAACCTAGCATAGCTGCCATTTCCGTAGAGCAATCTTGATCGACACTCATGACCATGCTGATGATCTGAACATCGTTCCTGAAGCCATCGGCGAAAAGCGGACGGATTGGACGATCGATTAAACGGCTTGCAAGAATTGCCCTTTCACTCGGTCGTCCTTCACGTTTGATGAAGCCTCCCGGAATTTTACCGACTGCATAAAGTCTTTCTTCGTAGTTGACTGTCAAAGGGAAGAAGTCAACATTTCTAGGTTCCTTCGAAGCTGTCGCAGTACTTAATACAGCAGTTTCTCCATAACGGACTAAAACTGCCCCGTTCRCTTGTTTGGCTAATTGCCCTATCTCTACCGTTACATTACGGCCGGCCCAGTCAAATGAATACGTATGTTTTTCCTGTCCCATTTATTAAACCCCTCTCTGAATCTTCACTTAGAGGCTTAGTTTACCTAAACCTGTATTGGATTAAATCATTTATATGTGAAAGTAACTAAACTCGAGTTAAAACCAAACTATTCCTATTATGCACGAAAAAAACAAGCATTAACAGTAAAATGAATAAAAATTTCATTCATTTGATTATGTATATCCTGATCATTTATAAATGGAAAAGGACCCGGCTCCTGCCGAGTCCCAAGGACGAAGGCCCAGCCTTAAGTAGAACACGTCCAAATCATTTGATTAACACCAAAAAAGCGGGAAATTTCCCGCCTTCCTGAAAAAATTATCTACGTAGACCTAATTTGTTAATTAGTGTACGGTAACGAGTAACGTCTTTGTTACGTAGGTAAGTTAAAAGATTACGACGTTTACCTACCATTTTTAGAAGACCGCGACGTGAATGGTGGTCTTTTTTGTGTGTGCGTAAGTGATCGTTCAAGTTGTTGATTTCTTCTGTTAATACTGCGATTTGAACTTCTGGAGATCCAGTGTCAGTATCGTGAGTTCTGAATTCTGCGATAAGTTCGTTTTTGCGTACTTGTGTAATTGCCATGTTATTATTCCTCCTAAAATTCTGTAAAATCACCAATTACCGAGCCAGCGTCGGAGTCTCGACTAGCCAAGCAATGGTTATTTTCATACATACAATAGAATACATGTTTTTCGTCAAAATTGCAAGTCTTGTCTTTTATGCTTCAAGCTTTGCAAAATAGGCTATTGCATTTTGCTTATCCGTTTCGATCTGTGCGACCAATGCTTCAAGTCCGGAAAATTTCTGCTCACTACGAAGTCTTGTATGCCATTCAACCGAAACCTGGTTGCCATAAATATCTCCCGAGAACTCCAAGGCATGGACCTCTACAGTGGGATATTTAGGTTTTTCCTCGTGGAACGTAGGTTTGTATCCGACATTGCAAACCCCGTTATACCATTTACCGCTTATTTTGATCCTGACGGCATACACGCCTGCAGCAGGGAAGATATAATCGTCACTTACCTCAATATTAGCGGTGGGGAAACCCAACTTCCTGCCCCGCTTTTCACCGTGAACGACATGACCTTTCGTTAAATAGCGTCGTCCAGCCAAATGATAAAAGTCGGAGAAGTTGCCATTACCGAGAGTTTCCCTGATTCTCGTCGAGCTAACCTTTTCATCTTCAAGTGTCTGTTTTGCAACGACTGTCTGCGAAAATCTGCCCTGTGCGTAAACAGGCAAATCTTCCATCGACCCTTGACCATAGCGACCGTATGAATAATCAAAGCCTGCAACTACATGACGGACATTCAGCCCGGCAATGTATTCGTCAACGAACCGTTCCGGCAGTACCGAAGCAAATTCCTTGCTGAAATGGACAATGAATAAATAATCGATCCCCATCGACTCTATGATATCGACCTTATCTTCAAGTGGAGTGATATAGCGGATATTTTCCGTTTTCCTACCCAGTACTGCAGAAGGATGCGGGTCAAATGTCATGACTGCTGACTTAAGATTCATTTCATCGGCTTTTTGCTTGGCGGTTTGAATGACAATTTGATGGCCTTTATGTATGCCATCAAAAAATCCAAGCGCCATTACAAGCTCGGGAAAATCATCCGTATTAAATTGATGAGGATGCTCTATTGCGATCACTTTCACCTTTCAATCTCCTCTTTCCGGCGGTAAAACGGTCTATATTTCTTGTGCCAATACTTTTACAGGTTTAATTAATCCCTCTTTTGTCGGATGTATTTGATAAATGGCAATGGCCTTATTTGCTGGATCGACCATCACAAATGGCATTCCTTTTTCAACAACAACATCCTTTGTTTGTTCCAATACCGCGCCGTTAAGTACTTTCTTTGCTACTTTATCACTAATCTGAAATTTGGGCAAATGAAATAATCCCCGCTCCAAAGGCAACAGAAATTCATCCGTTTGACCATTTTCCATGAACTCTTCCACTTCAGAAAATGTGAAACAGTCCTCCTGCTTAAAACCTGCTGATTCAATACGCGTCAAGTCTGACATATGAGCAGGAAAACCCAGTTCTTCACCCATCATGACTGCAAGTGTCCGAATATACGTTCCTTTGCTGCAATTTACGCGAAAACGAAAAGATATGGTTTCCCCTTTAAATTCAGAACGATCATCGAGAAGGGTAATATCATAGATGGTGACCTCCCTTGTCGGCCTCTCCACATCTATCCCTGCACGGGCATATTCATATAATTTCTTCCCGTTCACCTTTACCGCTGAAAACATCGGCGGCGTCTGTTTAATTTTTCCAGTCAATGATTCAAGCACTTCCAGAATCCGTTTACGCTGAATCACTTGATCAATCTTTTTCTCTTCGACTTTTTCTCCGCTTGCGTCTTCAGTTGTCGTTGAAAAACCAAGGGTCACTTCTCCTTCATAAGCTTTACCGGCTTCTGTCAGATATTCGGCTATTTTTGTTGCCCTGCCAATACAAATAGGTAAAACCCCTGTTACATCAGGATCTAAAGTACCTGTGTGACCAACCTTTTTTGTCTTTAAAATCTTTCTTAATTTAAAAACACAATCATGGGATGTCAATCCCTTGGGTTTCCATAATGGAAGAATACCGTTCACGCTTTCACCTCATCTTTTATAAAACACCTTAAACGATTATGAACCCCGTCCCGAAAGGTGTTTTTCCTTTTTTCATATTCAGTTTCAAAAAAAAGAGACCGACTTCAAGAAGTGCAAAGCACTTATTGAGTCGGCCTCCTTTTACTGCTTGCTTATTCCTCGTCTTTTTCAGCCGGTTTATCCTCTGAATTGATTTGGGAAATCAACGACTCGATACGATTACCATAATCGACCGATTCATCAAATTCAAAAAACAGCTCAGGGGTTTTGCGCAGGCGGATTCGCTGCCCAATTTCTGAACGCATGAATCCTTTTGCCTTAGCTAGACCTTGCAGGGTTTTCTCCCTTTGTTCCTGGTCACCCAAAACGGAAATATAAACTGTTGCCTGTTGTAAATCGCCTGTAACCGCGACATCCGTCACTGTAACAAATCCGATTCTTGGATCTTTAATTTTTCGGCCGATAATTTCACTCAGCTCTTTTTTCATTTGTTCGCCAACACGATTTGAACGAAGGCTCATAATATCACCTCGATAGCCTAAAGCCAGTCTATATCTGTTATTGTTCGCTCTAGTTCCGGAAAAGAATCTAGAAATTTAAGGGCATTTTGAAGTTCCCGTTCAGTAGCCTTCCTTGAGGATGTTACGGTTACGATTGAAATCTTTGTCCGCTGCCATAAATCCTGAAAATCGGTCTCTGCTACAGAAATATTGAACTTTTGCTTAAGCCGTGTCATGACACGCTGAAGCACGGCCCTTTTTTCTTTTAAAGAATGGGTGTCATGGATGATGCATTCACATTGGACGGAGCCAACGATCATTTACGTTCGATCTCTTCCATTACATACGCTTCAATTACATCGCCTTCTTTAAGGTCGTTGTAATTTTTAATCGTAATACCACACTCATAGTTCGTTGCCACTTCTTTAACATCATCTTTAAAACGTTTCAATGCATCAATTTCACCTTCGTAAATGACGACACCTTCACGAATTAAGCGAATTCCGCTATCACGTGTAATTTTTCCTTCTGTAACGTAAGAACCGGCAATCGTACCAACCTTGGATACTTTGAAAGTCGTACGAACCTCAGCCTGACCGATAATTTTTTCTTCGAATTCAGGGTCAAGCATCCCTTTCATAGCCGACTCGATCTCTTCGATCGCTTTATAGATGATGCGGTGTAGACGGACATCAACATTTTCTGATTCAGCTGCACGCTTCGCATTCACGTCAGGACGGACGTTAAATCCGATGACGATCGCATTTGAAGCTGTAGCAAGGATGATGTCAGACTCTGTAATGGCACCAACGCCTATGTGAATGATTTTCACTTTAGCGCCTTCCACTTCTATTTTATTCAGGGAAGCGGCTACTG
>NZ_JBFUIQ010000080.1:0-18767 GCF_056401795.1 Peribacillus sp. P4_D6 | reverse complement strand
CGAGACTCCTGCGGGAAAAGCGAGTCCAGGGGAGACCCCGCAGGCGCAAAGGCGCCGAGGAGGCYCCCGGACCGCCCGCGGAAAGCGAGTGCCTGGAGAGGAAATCAAAGTTATAGTTTGTCTACAGTCTRAAAAAGGGCGATTCAATAAATGAATCGTCCTTTTTATTTATTTCATAACAATGTAATTATTGAAATTATTCATAAAATAATAAAGTTAACTACAAAAAAGTAAAATAAATTATAAAATAATCATTAAACTATAATTAATTATTCTGAATTTTTCTTATAGAATGAATATATAACAAAAACAAGGGGGAAATGAAAATGAACACGATTACAAATAAGGTTATCCGATATACTGGAACAGAATTGCATACTAAAGGATGGCAACAAGAAGCAGTGCTTAGAATGCTTATGAATAATTTGGATCCTGAAGTTGCTGAACGTCCAGAAGATTTGGTGGTATACGGAGGGATTGGGAAAGCAGCTCGTAACTGGGAATGCTTTGATGCAATCGTAAAATCACTAAAAGAGCTTGAAGAAGATGAAACTTTACTTGTCCAATCAGGGAAACCGGTGGCCATTTTTAAAACGCATACGGATGCACCACGTGTCCTGCTTGCAAATTCAAATATCGTCCCTGCATACGCGAACTGGGAAACATTCCATGAACTTGATAAAAAGGGATTGATGATGTATGGGCAGATGACAGCAGGCAGCTGGATATATATCGGATCTCAAGGGATCGTACAAGGTACATACGAGACCTTTGCCGAGCTTGCAAAACAACATTTTAATAACTCGTTAAAAGGCACCATCACTCTAACGGCAGGTTTAGGCGGAATGGGAGGGGCACAGCCGCTGGCAGTTACGATGAACGGTGGAGTCTGTATCGGGATCGATGTAGATGAGACAAGAATTGACAGGAGGATTGAGACTCGTTATACCGATGTGAAAACGGATTCATTGGATGAAGCCATTCGTTTAGCGAATGAAGCTAAACATGCAGGGAAAGCATTATCGATTGGTTTGATTGGGAATGCTTCAGATATTCTTCCGGAAATGATCGCAAGGAACTTCATTCCTGATGTCTTGACGGATCAAACTTCGGCCCATGATCCGCTAAATGGATATACTCCTTCAGGTCTGTCAATGGTGGAGGCTGCAGAATTACGGAATGCAAATCCAGAACAGTATATTAAACTCTCTAAAGCTTCAATGGCCAAACATGTAAGGGCGATGCTTGAAATGATGGAAAAAGGAGCTGTGACGTTTGATTATGGCAACAATATCCGTCAAGTTGCGAAAGATGAAGGGGTAGAGAATGCTTTTGACTTCCCGGGCTTCGTTCCAGCTTATATCCGTCCACAATTCTGTGAAGGTAAAGGTCCATTCCGTTGGGTCGCTTTATCTGGAGATCCAGAAGATATTTATAAAACAGACCAAGCCATTTTACGTGAATTCGCTGATAATGAACATCTATGTAACTGGATTAGAATGGCTCAAGATAAAATCCAGTTCCAAGGTCTTCCTTCCCGAATTTGCTGGCTTGGTTATGGGGAGCGCGCCCGTTTTGGTAAAATCCTCAATGATATGGTTGCAAGCGGTGAATTGAAGGCCCCGATCGTGATTGGGCGTGACCATTTGGATTCTGGCTCTGTCGCTTCGCCGAATCGTGAAACGGAAGCCATGAAGGATGGTTCCGATGTAGTGGCTGACTGGCCGATCTTAAATGCAATGGTGAATGCTGTGGGCGGTGCAACCTGGGTTTCCGTACATCATGGTGGCGGCGTAGGAATGGGTTACTCCATGCATGCAGGCGTTGTAATTGTGGCAGATGGCACAAAAGAAGCAGCAGCCAGGATTGAGCGAGTGTTGACAACGGACCCTGGGATGGGTGTAGTACGCCATGTTGATGCAGGATATGAACTTGCAGAGGAAACAGCCCGTGAAAGAGGTATTAATATCCCGATGCTTGATAAAGGAATTGATAAAAAATGACAAAGCCAATTTGGATAAAACATGCCGCTCAACTTGCTACCCTTACCTCTGAAAGGAAAGGTCCGCGTTCCAAAGAGGCAATGTCGGAGCTTGGTTTGATAGCGGATGGAAGTATATGGATGGAATCAGGGTTGATCCAAGCTGTCGGGACAACCAAGGAATTGGAAAAACTCTATGCTGATAGAATGCATGAAGCTGAAGTCTTTGATGCAACTGGCCATTTGGTGACACCTGGGTTAGTTGATCCACATACGCATGTTGTATATGGCGGGAGTCGGGAACGTGAATTTGAAATGCGACTTGAAGGCGCAACATATATGGACATTATGAACGCAGGTGGGGGCATTCATGCTACCACCCGCATGACAAGGGAAGCAAGTGAAGAAGAATTGATGGAGCAAACCACGCGACGACTTGATTCGTTTCTCGCTCATGGCGTGACTACAGTAGAAGGTAAAAGCGGCTATGGAATGAATTTGGAAACCGAATTAAAGCAGTTGCGGGTGATGAAGAAGCTACAGGAAGAGCATCCGATTGATCTGGTTCCTACTTTTATGGGTGCCCATGCGGTTCCAAAGGATTATAAAGGCCGCGAGGATGAATTTGTCGATCATCTGATTAATGATATGCTTCCAATCGTCTCTGAAGAAAAGCTTGCAGAATTCAATGATGTCTTTTGTGAAAAGGGGGTTTTTACCCCTGAACAATCAGAGCGGATTTTAAAGGCGGGGAAAAAGTACGGCTTGATCCCTAAAATTCATGCTGATGAAATTGAGCCATACGGTGGAGCTGAATTAGCTGCGAAGATAGGAGCCATTTCAGCTGAGCATTTGTTAAAGGCTTCCGATGAGGGGATTACTGCTATGGCGAAGTCAGGCACGATTGCTTGCTTGCTTCCAGCCACTGCCTTGTATTTACGGGAAGAAGCGGCCCCTGGACGACGAATGGTTGATGAAGGAGTGGCTGTTGCCATTTCGACCGATTGCAATCCCGGATCTTCACCGACGACATCCATGCCGCTTGTCATGAATCTGGCATGCATTTCGATGCGGCTTACCCCAGCAGAAGCTCTTACGGCGGCGACATACAATGCTGCTTGTGCAATCAACAGGCAAGAAAGGGTCGGATCCCTTGAAGTCGGAAAACAAGCGGATGTCGTTTTATGGAATGTTGAAAACTATCAGGAGTTGCAATATTTATTTGGGGTCAATCACGTTAAGTCTGTATGGAAAAATGGAGTGCAAGTAGTGAATGATAAAGTGAAGACTGATACCAAAAGCCTGACTGGTCTATAAAATTCACTAATAGAAGAGAGTCTATACCCATCGAACCATAATTAGGTTGACCGGATCTCTCATGAAACGCCAATTTAATGAACTTTAATCTATGTATCAGGAGCCTCTTTATATCCGCTGGAATTTTTGCGGATGTAAAAAGGCTTTGATACGTATAACATGATCTAACAGTATTCCGAATTGCCAAAGCAAGAGATGTATCTGATATTTCAGTTGCACGGGTATACATGCTTCTATCCATGGTGGAATGCCTAATAATGTGTTTTTTTATATTTTACTAGAACTTGGCCAGTATCCGATTGTCATGTTTTTTTGTCTTGATCTGAGCTTCTCTATAGGGGGCGAAACAGTCAAGACCAGGATATTCATGGCTTTAAATTTATTACAGGCTGCATAATGCTGATGTTTAAAATCAGTCAGTATTGCTGCTCTCTACCAAACATCAAGGAGTGATTACATGTTGAGAAATAACTATCGTTATTTTATCATTTTTATGATTATTGTTATTACAATCATAAATTATATTGATAGAGGTGCACTTTCATATGCCCAAGCTGAAATAATCAAGGAGTTCAATTTAGATCCAGTAAGTTGGGGAGCCATACTGGGGTATTTTGGATATGGTTATATATTCGGTGCACTATTTGGTGGTGCTTTAGCAGATAAGAAAGGTCCTAAATTCATGTGGATCATTGCCGGAACTACGTGGTCTTTTTTTGAAATTGGGACAATCTTCGCAGGTCACATAGGTGCAGCATTATTTGGAGGCTCTGCCTTGGCAGGATTTGCGGTGTTTCGTGTTTTATTTGGTTTAGCTGAAGGACCTACCTTATCAACGATGAACCGAACGATGGCAAACTGGGTATCTCCTAAAGAAAAAGGGTTTGCTGTAGCACTTGGATTAGTTGGAACGCCAATTGGAGCATTAATTACTGCACCCATCGTAGTAGGTCTTCTAACATTCACTAACTGGAAAGTAACATTTGTTATTCTCGGTATATTAGGCTTTATTTGGGTAGCAATCTGGAACAAAGTATTTACAAACTTACCTGAAGATCATCCAAGAGTCTCGAAAACCGAACTCGAAGAAATTCGAAGAGCAGATATTTTAATAAAAGGTGAGACGAAATTAGACGAACAAATAAATGTACCATGGTACCATTTTTTTAAGAACCCTACGTTAGTATTTAATGCAATTGGATATTTTGCCTTTTTATATGTAAATATTTTATTACTTACATGGACCCCAAAATATCTGCAAGATGAATTTAATTATTCACTTTCTTCTCTTTCATATATTGGTATGATTCCCTGGGTAGGAGCTATTATCACTGGATTATTAGGTGGTAAAATCTCGGATATATTACGCAGGAAAACAGGGAATTTACGTATTGCCAGATCTTGGTTCACAGTAGTCTCCTTATTTTGTACTGCTGTATGTTTTATGTTGATTCCGACTGTCGAGAGTGCGGCGGCCGTACTTGCTTTAATGTGTATAGGAAATGCCTTTAATTATTTACCTAATTCCATTTATTGGATCGTGGTTCTGGATACAGAACCGAATAAAGCTGGTACATTTGGCGGGGTAACTCATTTCATTGCCAATCTGGCTACCATTATTGCCCCTACCTTAACAGGAAGTCTTGTCGCCATATATGGATATAATGCCATGTTTATTGCAGCATCAATAGCCGTCACGATTGGCATGATAGCCATGGTTTTCGTGAAGCCTGGCAAACAAGGTAACTCATCGGAAACCACCAATAATATGGTTAGCTAAGATAAGGCATAAATGGATGTATATTGATTACGGATTATGTATTTCACTTTCAGAAGAAGTTTACAAGAGGAGCATCCGATTGATCTAGTTCCTACTTTTATGAGACCATGCGGTTCCAAAGGATAATAATGGCCGTGAGCATGAATTTGTCGAGTAAAAACCCTCTTTAACGCCATTTTTGAAGAGTGATTCTAAAAACTGGCCTTTAAGAATCACTAAAAAAGATCAGGCCTTGATCTTCAGTCAATATCTCCCCATTTCAGCAGATGAATTGGGCTTTTAGAAGTATTTATCCATATGTAATGGTGTTGAATAGTAGGATGGTGGTTTATCATCCTACCCATTGGCAGCATTAAACACTTTACCACTTTACAGTGAGATTAAATGAAAGTGTTTTAAGGAATACGTGGAAATGAATCTTCCATGTAGAGGGAGTTTTATGTGGATAATCACTATCCATTCGAAAAATGGCATAAAAATGTTTGAGTTTAGCACAGAAAAGGAAGCAAGGGATAAATTTGAGGTAATGGAAGGCTGTAAAATCCTTAGTGAAGTCATTTATTTCAATGATAAACAATTGATTGAATCTTAAACTATATTTTCATATATTAGATAGAAATTGAAAGGTAGAATGATTTGATATAGTTTATAAAAAGAGTATATTTTTATAATATTCTTTGCTCAATTTTTTTATAGTATTAAGCTTAATCGTTCCATTCAATTTCTTCGCCACTCACGGCGTGCTACAGTTCCAGTGTTTTTTTGAATCAATATATCTGATAAATCAAAAAATGGAGGGGATTCTTTGAACGAACAAAAATTCACGATTGACGATGCCCCATTTAATAGGTTTCATTTTCGAATTGCAGGACTCACATTCGGTTCCAGCTTTTGTGATGGGTATTCTCTGGGGATCATTGCGATGGCCCTGACAGTATTCGGGCCTCAGATGAATATGAATTCATTGTGGACAGGGCTGATCGGCAGCTCTGCTTTAATCGGTCTGTTTGCGGGATCTTTAATACTTGGAAGACTTTCTGACCGTGTAGGCAGACAGAAAATCTTTCTCGTAAACTTTTTACTCATCACGATAGCTACCATTTTACAATTTTTTGTTAGCAGCCCAGAAGAGCTTTTTATTTTACGGTTGCTGATTGGTTTTGGACTTGGAGGGGATTACGCTGTAGGTACGACTTTGCTTGCCGAGTTTTCTCCAAAAAAGTATCGCTCCTCGCTCCTCGCGTCTATAAACGTAGTGTGGACGCTTGGATATGTTGCATCAAACTTTGTTGGTCATTACTTGGGCCAGGTTGGTTCAGACTCATGGCGTTGGATGCTTGTCAGCGCAGCCATTCCGGCAATTGTGGTTTTAATCTTAAGAATAGGAACGCCTGAATCACCAAGGTGGCTTGTCAGCATGGGACGTGTCGAAGAAGCTCGCCAAATTGTAAAAAAACACCTTGGAGCGAACGTTGAAATGGGAGAAACGGAGACCGGCACAGAAAATCAAAAGACTCTGGGGTTTCGTGGGCTTTTCAGTAAAAGGCTTCGTAAGCGGTTGGCTTTTGGTGGAATATTCAAATTGACTCTCGTTATTCCATACTTTGCCATTTATACTTTCCTGCCTTCCATCCTTAGTACAATGGGGTTTGAACAGAACTTTTTTGCCGATACCATGTTAAATCTATTCTTGCTTGTTGGGGCAATTATTGGTCTTTGGCTGCTAGCAAAATTTTCTCGCAGAGGATTTACCATCGGGGCTTTCACGATCCTTACTGTTTCATTGTTTTCACTCAGCTTCTTACACAATGGTTCTCAATTCTTAATGTTGGTAGCCTTCTTGATCTTTACTTTTTTCATGTCAGCAGCATCGAACCTAACACTAGTATACCCAGCAGAGCTTTTTCCAACTGAAATCCGTGGCTCGGGAATAGGTATGGTTACGGCAATTAGTCGGATTGGTTCTGCGATTGGAACATTTCTGCTGCCTGTTTCTTTAAGTTCATTCGGATTAAGTGCCTCAATGGCAGGAATGGCAGCCATTCTGCTGGTGGGCTTGATCGTATCGATAGCCTGGGCACCTGAAACGAAGAATCTTTCATTACATGAAGCAAGTGACCCATTGCTAGAAACGGAGAATTCTCCGAAAGGAACCGAAATTCCCTTTACAAAAAATGAAAAAATAACATAAGATAACTTCCAGTAAATAAATGAGAAGGACCAAAACTTTTTTCTCCTTCTTGATAAGTCATAGGAGAGGAGATGTATAAGGATGACAACTGCCGATTGTTTACAACCGAAGGATATTAAAGAGGTTGTATTAGGTGATGGTGAAATCTCAATCGAAGAGGTAATTGCGGTTKCAAGATATGGGGCGATGGTTTCCTTTACACAAACATATTGTGATAGGGTGAATAAATCACGTAGCTTAATAGACAAGTTTTTAGATGAAAATCGATTGATTTATGGTGTAACTACGGGTTTTGGCAGTAATATGACCGAGGTGATTTCTCCAAAGGACGCAGAAACCCTTCAACGGAATATTGTTCGTTCACATGCCGTTTCTGTTGGGGAAACTCTTGAAAAAGAAGTCGTAAGGGCCATTCAGTTGATGATATTAGTGAATTTAGGCCAAGGGTATTCAGGAGTCCGTTTACAGGTATTAAATCTAATTGCTTCACTATTAAATCACGATATCATTCCGTTTGTTCCAGGTGATGGGTCAGTGGGGTATCTTTCCCCAGAAGCTCACATGGCCTTAGTGGTGATGGGTGAAGGGAAGGCATGGTATGAAGATGAGCTCATACCTGGCATGGAAGCTTTAAGGAAAGCGGGCATAGCACCTGTTACGTTAGGTGCTAAAGAAGGATTGGCACTTACAAGCGGGACTACTTCCGTCACCGCGATGGCTGTCCTGGCTTTATACAATAGCATGCAGGCGGCGAAAACCGCTGACATTACGGGAGCCATGTCCTTAGAAGTGCTGAAGGGTACTATAAAAGCATTTGATCCTCGTCCCCACTCATTGAAAAAACATGAGGAACAGGCTAAGACAGCCAGAAATGTATCAAGGATTCTTGAAGGCAGCCAAATCATTGATACATACAAGGAACATAGATTACAAGATGCACTTAGCTTACGATGCATTCCACAAGTCCATGGAGCCATAAAAAGAGTATTGAAAGACGCTGCTGTATCAATCGAGAATGAAATGAACTCTGTAAGTGACAATCCTCTGATTTTTCCTGAAGAGGAAGATGGAATTGGCCTGATGGCTGGGAATTTTGATGGTTCATTTGTTGGGATTTATGCGGATGCGATATCCATAGCGTTAGCAAACTTAGCAAAAATAACAGAACGCAGAATAGATCGCCTTGTAAACCATCACCTTAGTGAATTACCTAATTTCTTAGTGGTTAATCCAGGTTTAAATAGCGGCTACATGATTCCGCAATATACAGCTGCCGGGCTATTAAATGAAATCAGGGTGCTCTCGCATCCAGCGACAATAGATAATATCCCTACATGTGCAAATCAAGAAGACGTGATAAGTTTTGCCTATTTTGCTTCGAGGAAAGCATATCGGATTTCGAAGAAACTTGAATATATTTTAGCCATTGAACTGATGACGGCAACGCAAGCGATGGATTTTCATCTACCTTTGAAACCGTCACCGGTTACGGAGGAGGTATATCATTTAGTTCGGAGCGAAGTCCCGATGGTTGAAGAAGATCGCTTTTTTCATCCTGACATTGAAGCGATTTATAGGCAAATTCATGAAGGGGAAATAGTGAAGCTCGTTGAAAGGGCGATCGGGGAAATAGAGTTCTAAAACCATGTGGAAGCTGTTTTACTTTATTTTATAAGGTAAAATGGCTTCCTTTTTTTAAAATGAAGGACCATATTTAAAGGAGGAGGGATGAAAGATGCATTATGATGTAATTGTAATTGGAGCTGGATCCATGGGAATGTCTTCAGGTTATTATCTATCAAAAAAAGGACAAAAAGTATTATTA
This sequence comes from Peribacillus sp. P4_D6, assembly GCF_056401795.1. Lineage (NCBI taxonomy): Bacteria > Bacillati > Bacillota > Bacilli > Caryophanales > Bacillaceae > Peribacillus > Peribacillus sp. P4_D6. The sequence goes on along the minus strand of NZ_JBFUIQ010000080.1, from coordinate 9,673 downwards.
TTGGATTCCTTTGCTCCTCCTCATAATAAGGGGAGCCATCACGGGGAAACAAGAATTATTAGGCATGCTTATGGTGAAGGCAGGGAGTATATTTCTTTGGCACTTAAATCACAAAAGCTTTGGGGTGAATTGGAAAGAATTTCGGGTCAACCATTATTTCTTCCAACGGGGGTCCTGAATGCTGGAAGCCAAAATTCCACTTTCATTAAACAAGTGAAAGCAGGATCAAAGGAATATGGTTTACCTATGAAAATATTGGATTACCATGAAATTCATGATAGGTGGCCAGGAATAACACTGCCGGAAGACTACATTGGGTGCTATGAATCGACTTCGGGTGTGTTGAAAAGTGAAGAGTGCTTAAGGGCGTATCAACAACTTGCGAAATCCCATGGTGCCGACATCATTGTAAACAGTGAAGTAAGGAAGATAGTTGCTCATGGTAACGGGGTCACGGTTATAACGGATGAACAGACATTCCACTCGGAGTCTTTAGTGGTTACAGTTGGGGCGTGGGCACCGAAAATATTGGCGATGTTAGATTTGAATCTCCCGCTGGAACCCATCAGAAAAACATTTGCCTGGTTTCATGCAAATGAAAAATTATATAATCATAATGATTTTCCGGCTTTTACTTTTGATACTTCAGTTGGTACATACTATGGCTTTCCTAGTATAAATGGTTCTGGGCTGAAAATAGGGAGACATGATGGAGGACAGCGGATCAACCCTGATGGCTGTATCGAGGGTTTTGGTGAATTGGATGAGGATGAAGGAGATTTGATGAGGTTTTTAGGGCAATTTATGCCTGCTGATCAAAAAATGAAATATGGGAAAACTTGCATCTACACCATGACCCCTGATGAGCATTTTATAGTGGATAAACATCCTTATTATCCACATATTGCTATAGCGGCAGGTTTCTCTGGACACGGTTTTAAGTTCAGCAGTGTCATGGGAGAAATTTTGAGTGACTTGATTATCTCCGGTACGACCAAGGAAGATATTTCATTGTTTTCGATTAACCGATTTTGAATTAAGAGACTCCAAACTTAAAAGCTGTAATCATGGCCGTTGCTTCCTTTCAAAGGGAACAACGGCTTTTTTTTATCAAACTGTAATGTTAGGTTTTCTAACAAAACATTGTCGAAATAATTAAAATATGCTAGAATGAGAATATTCCGAAATATGAAACTGGAGTTCCGAATTTCGGAACGTGTGTATTATGTTGATTGAAAGAGTACTTACATATTTTTATGGTTTACTAAAATTTCCGTTATTAAAGGAGAGGGTAGTATGAACAAGGTTGATTTGAATTGTGATTTAGGAGAAAGTTTTGGCGCTTACCGGATGGGTAATGATCAAGAGATTTTAGATTATGTAACATCTGTCAATGTAGCTTGTGGATTCCACGCTGGTGATCCGACAGTCATGAGAAAAACGGTTCAGCTTGCTTTAGGAAAAGATGTCAAAATCGGAGCCCACCCAGGTTTACAGGATTTAATAGGATTTGGCAGACGCAATATGAATATCTCACCACAGGAAGCTTATGATATTGTCGTCTATCAAATTGGAGCATTAAATGGCTTCMTGCAATCCGAAGGCGGAAGTATGCAGCATGTGAAACCGCATGGGGCTTTGTACAATATGGCCGCAAAGAACAAGGAGTTATCCATGGCCATTGCCGAAGCGGTATATAAAGTGAATCCCGAGCTTATCTTATTTGGTTTGTCGGGCAGTGAATTAATACGGGCCGGGCAGACTATCGGATTGCAAACAGGGAGTGAAGTATTTGCCGATCGCACCTACCAACATGATGGTTCATTGACTTCCCGATTGGAAAAGGACGCACTGATTGAAAACGATGATGTTGCGGTTGCCCAAGTCATTCGCATGGTGAAGGAAGGGAAGGTACTGTCCCAGCAAGGCTCAGATGTGGCTTTGAAAGCAGATACCATTTGTATTCACGGGGACGGGGCACATGCTTTATCCTTTGTACGGCATGTTAGGGAATCTTTGCAATTATCTGAAATAACAGTCAAGTCCTTTTCTTGAAAAAAACTAAACAATCAGGAGGCAGATTCCATTGGAGCCAATCAAAAATACAACAGCACAGAAAAAGAGTTTGACTAAGCCAAAAACGAACCGCACTTTATTGTTAGGTGCAGCATTCCTAATGGCAACATCGGCAATAGGACCAGGTTTTTTAATGCAAACGACCGTTTATACCCAAAGCCTTGCGGCAAGTTTCGGTTTCGTTATCCTTATTTCGGTCATTCTTGATATATTTGCCCAAACCAATGTATGGCGGATTATTGCTGTTTCCGAAAAACGGGGTCAAGAGATTGCAAACATGGTCCTTCCTGGGCTGGGTTATGTACTGGCAGCACTGATCGTCATGGGCGGGCTGGCATTTAATATTGGAAATATCGCAGGAGCCGGATTAGGTTTGAATGCGATGACGGGAATATCCCCAACTACGGGGGCGGCAATAAGCGCAGTCATCGCCGTACTGATTTTTGTAGTGAAAGAAGCAGGAAAAGCGATGGACCGTTTTACGCAAATCGCTGGATTTTTCATGATTTGTTTGATGATTTACGTTGCTTGGACAACCTCTCCTCCTGTAGGGGAAGCGGTAGTGAAGACCTTTGCCCCTGATAAAATCGATATTATCGCCATCGTTACATTAGTGGGCGGATCTGTAGGCGGCTATATTACTTTTGCGGGGGGCCATCGTCTATTGGATGCAGGAGTGAAGGGCGTTGACTCGTTACCTCAGGTCACGAAGAGCTCGGTAATGGGGATATTGATCACGACAGTCATGCGCGTTGCCTTATTTCTGGCAGTACTTGGTGTTGTATCGAAAGGATTACAAATTAATCCGGATAACCCTGCAGCATCCGTTTTTCAACTTGCTGCCGGTAATATAGGATATAAAATCTTTGGTGTCGTCATGTGGGCAGCAGCTATCACGTCTGTTGTTGGAGCTGCATATACCTCGGTTTCATTTATCAGAACTTTCAGCGAAAAAATAAATAATAAGGCAAACTGGATAATCATTGGCTTTATAGCGGTATCGACCATTTGCTTTCTATTGATTGGCCAACCGGTTAAAGTATTGCTTATAGTTGGGGCCATTAATGGACTCATCTTACCAATTGCTCTTGGAACATTGTTAATTGCCGCATATAAGAAAAATATCGTGGGTGATTATAAGCATCCTTTATGGTTAACGATTTCCGGTGTATTCGTGGTTGTCATCATGGCGTTGATGGGCGTATATACATTAATGAAACAACTGCCAGCACTTTTTTAATGATCAATGAAAGAAAATCCAATAAATATAGGTGGAAATGGCGTGCCGGTTTGTCACTTTCTTCCACTTCGTAATAGGAGATGAATACTAATGATCGACCTTTCTCAAGCTACCCCGGCTGAGTTGCGTTCAATGATTCGAAACAACGAATTGATAAAGCCGACCGCTGGCATGGCTAACGGTTATGCACAAGCGAACTTAGCCATCTTAAAAAAAGAGCATGCTTTTGATTTCTTATTATTCTGTCAGCGTAACCCTAAATCCTGTCCATTGCTGGATGTGACGGAAATTGGTTCACCCATTCCCGCATTTGCAGCGAGGTCTGGGGATATCCGCACCGATATTCCGAAATATAGGGTATATAAATATGGAGAATTAGTTGAAGAAGTAACGGATATCTCAAACTACTGGGAAGAGGATATGGTTGGATTTTTAATTGGGTGCAGCTTTACATTCGAACACGCCCTTTTAAATAATGATATATCGATTCGTCATATTGAAGAGGGTTGCAATGTACCAATGTATAAAACCAATATCCCTTGTATTGAAGCAGGGATTTTTCATGGGAAAATGGTAGCTAGCATGAGGCCGATTCCACAAAAGGATGTGGTGAGGGCAGCTCAAGTGACATCGCGGTTTCCAGCCGTTCATGGCGCTCCAATCCATATTGGCGACCCTGAAGTGATCGGTGTTTCCAGCATTCAGCATCCGGATTTTGGTGATCCAGTAACGATTCGTGAAGGGGAAGTCCCGGTATTTTGGGCATGTGGTGTAACACCTCAATCCATTGCTATGGAAACTAAACCGGAGATCATGATCACGCATGCACCTGGATATATGTTCATAACGGACATTCGTGATGAAAAATTAGGAGTTTTATAACTAACAGAAAGAGATGATTCCTATGCCGGAAAAGCTTTTGAAAAAAACTGCATGTACACTTTCTCCATTAGGCGATTCCGCAATCGTGATAACATTCGGGAATGGAATGGAATACAGCGTTCACAAAAAAATAAAATTGTTAAAGGATTTGCTGGAAGATGAACCTTTTGCAGGGTTTATAGAATGTGTACCGGCTTATACCAATTTGACGGTTTTTTATGATCCACTGGTTATTTATAAGGAACAAAATAAAAGCAATGGTAATGAAACCATATCTCCCTTTGAAGTGGTCCGTTCCATCTTGGAAATGAAATTACAGGATTTAAAAGAAGATAAGAAACTGATACATCGAACGGTTACCATTCCCGTTTGCTATGGGTATGAATATGGACCCGATTTGGAATATGTTGCACGCTATAATGAATTGACTACTGATGAAGTCATTCATATTCATTCAACCGGTGAATATTTGGCTTATATGATCGGGTTCGCACCGGGTTTCCCGTTTCTTGGCGGACTTTCAGAGAACATCGCGACACCTAGGCGTTCCTCTCCCCGAATGACCATTCCGGCAGGGGCAGTAGGTATTGCCGGTATGCAAACGGGAGTATATCCCATATCAACGCCTGGTGGATGGCAATTGATCGGACAAACGCCAACCAAACTATTTTTACCGAATGTAAATCCTCCAAGTCTATTACAAGCAGGGGACATTGTGAAGTTCCATCCGATTACGGATCAAGAATATAAAGAAATGRTTCTTAAGGAGGGGATACAGTGAGCCTGCGCGTAATCAAACCGGGATTATTGACCAGTATACAGGATCTTGGAAGAAAAGGATTCAAGCAACATGGGGTGATTGTAAGCGGGGCGATGGATGCACATTCTTTACGAATTGCCAATATGTTGGTTGGCAATGAAGAAGGAGAAGCGGCCTTGGAAATTACATTAATGGGTCCGACCATTAAAGTAGAGAAAAATTGCCTGATTTCGATAACAGGTGGAAATTTATCACCTACACTTGATAATAAGGTGGTACCGATGTGGAAGCCCATTCTTGTGAAAAATGGATCGATTCTTCGATTTGAAGGGTGTAAATCAGGTTGCAGGGCGTACTTAACTGTAGCGGGAGGCTTTGCTATTCCTGAAATTATGGAGAGTAAAAGCACATATCTAAGGGCTGGGATTGGCGGCTATATGGGGAGGGCATTAAAGGCTGACGATGTCTTGCAGATTAATGAACCTTCGAAGAATCTTGATGATCGAACGTTTAAAGGTTCATTTTCCTTCCCAAAGTGGTTTGTCAATGAGAAGGAGTTCATGCCAGGAGGAAAACCTCACATCCGTTTCATCGATGGAAGCCAATATGAATATTTCACAGATTCAAGTAAAGATAGTTTTGTAGAGAGGCTATTTAAAGTTTCCAATCAATCCGACCGCATGGGGTATAGAATATCGGGCCCTGCACTGAAATTAAAGGATAATGGGGAGTTATTATCTGAAGCGGTTACAAATGGGTCCGTTCAGGTTCCTCCAGATGGAAATCCGATCATCCTCCTTTCAGATAGCCAAACAACGGGCGGATATCCTAAGATAGCTCAGGTGATTACGGCGGATTTACCAATTATCGCTCAGGTTAAACCAGGGGAATCGATTCAGTTCTCACGGGTGAATTTAAAGGAGGCTGAACGGCTGTTCCTTCAAAAAGAACGGCAATTGAAGGAATTGAAAGTTTCAATTTCATTGGCCTTGAAAAAATGGCTGGATATATAATGCTTCTACAATTAACGCAAAAGATGAGAAAGTACTCTTAAAGGGTGCTTTCTTCAGACTGTAGGCAAACTCGAAAAAATCGAGTTTGTCTACATTTTTTTATAGCTTGTACAATTTAACGTTGATTGGAACGTAAGGCTCGCTTTCCGCGGGCGGTCCGGGAGCCTTCTCGGCTTTCGCCTGCGGGGTCTTCCCTGGACACGCTTTTCCCGCTGGAGTCTCGAACACCCGCTCCAATCAATTTTGTTTTACCTTTTAGATAGAACACTTTTGCCTAGAGTCATTTTTGTTTTAAAATAGGTCTATTAAAACTTGAGGTGAAGAGGATGTTTTCTAAACATGATTCTATTCAGCGAGATCAACTTGAAATGATTACTTTAGATCAACTGGTGCCACCGAACCATATTGGTTGGTAAAATTGAGGCTTCCTTGACTTCACTTTCATTTATGACTTGGTGAAAGATATGTATTCAGAGKTAGGACGCTTATTTTTCATTCATTATACCTTCGATATTCGTTCTATGTGTAAAACGATTGAAGAAGCTGAAACACATATGGATTACCGTTGACCTTATGTCTGCAAACTGGAGAAAGTACTCTTAAAGAGTGCTTTCTTTTTTGTTTCATAAAACAAAGTTCATGATAAAGAAGGTCCCTTTCTTCCACTATGTCCAATAATGTCTCCCAAAACCGGTTTGCAATTCGAAAGAGAGGAGAAGTTGACATGCATTTTTTCTCCAAAAAAATCTTGAAACCCAACATCCTCATACGTACTTATTTACATTATTACCCAATCCCAAATAAGAAGTTATGAAATTAGAGTGAAGGAAATATGGACTAATCACCATTCTGACGTCTGAATTTCTGTTTATTTTCAAAAGTTAAGGGGATTTTTCCAAAAGGATGGGGAAGTTCCCCGATATCGAACAATCAGACAAGATCTTACAATAAGGGTATGGTAATTGTTTGTAATGAGGAGGAATAATAATGCAGGCAAAAGTCGCCGTAAATCAAAAAACAGGAAAATCGATTGATGATGCTTTTGCATCACATTTTGCAWAGTCTATGTTTCTAGCAGTTTGCGGACTTGTATTCTTATCGTTTATAGGTACGAGAATGTTTACACACGTGGATTTAAACCTTTATGGCTATATGGTGGGGACGTTTATTTTTATTGGGGGTTTCTTTTACAGATTTATCGCTTGGGGGGAAAGGCCGCCAACAAAGGTTTTTATAAAAAAAGGAATCAAAATTCTCTTAAGAAGATCAACGCCCAAAATAACAGTTGAACATTTAGCAACATACAATTTCATCTGGAACAGGGGAATTTACCGATGGACTCAGCACGTTCTTATGGGATGGGGCTGCATTCTTTCCTGCTTCGTGACCTTTCCTCTAGTATTTGGATGGATGTACTTCACAATGGACGAGAACGGTTACTACAACATCATCGCAATGGGGATCCAAGTAATGACAGTGCCAGCTGATGGGCTCATTGCGAAGTTATCATATAACGCACTGAACATAACAGCAGTGATGGTCATTTCCGGAGTATGCATGGCTCTTTATCGCCGTTTGAAAAATATGCAGGCAAGGGCAGAGCAACAATTCATGTATGACTTCCTTCCATTATTTATGCTGTTATTGGTCAGCGTTACAGGATTGGCACTAACGTTCATGAACATTTTTATGCATGGTGCAGGACAGCCAGCCATGTCCCTGATTCACCAATGGTCAGTCATCATTACATTGATTTATCTTCCGTTTGGAAAACTTGCGCACATACCTTTCCGCCCAATGAGTGTATTTGCCAGAAACTACAGAGAACATTATGCGGAACAATCCATGAAAGGATGCAAAGTATGCGGTAATGAGTTTGTTTCAACAGAACAATCAAAAGATGTCATAGAGGTACTCGGCAGGAATGATATAGAATTCCAAGCGAAAGAAGGCCACCATCTCGCTRAAATGTGCCTTCCTTGTCGAAGAAAATACAGGATTGCCCAATTTTCCGGGTTCCCCATCTATGAAGTAAAAGTTAAGGAGGCAAACCAGGATGCAAAAGGATAAGTTTTTTAAAGCAGAAAATAATGTGGTACACCCGAATGAAACATTGGTCAAAACCCATTGTGCTTATTGTGGAATGCAGTGCGGAATGAATTTAAGGGTAAATGTAGCGACGAATAAAATCATTGGGGTTGAACCCCGTTATGACTGGCCTGTAACCGTAGGGAAAATGTGTCCAAAAGGGGTTACAGCTTACCAGCAGACGAATCATGATGATCGTATTTTAAAACCGCTTATTCGTGATGATGCTTCATTAAAGGGAACAAAGGAAGGTTTCCGTGAAGCAAGCTGGAATGAGGCGTATGATTTAATCGCAAATAAGTTCAGGGAACTTCAAGTTAAATATGGAAAAGATTCATTATCCGTTTTCAGCGGGGTATCAATGACAAATGAAAAATGCTATTTAACAGGGAAATTTGCACGTGTGGCTCTTGGAACTCGCTACATTGATTATAATGGCCGATTTTGCATGTCGAGTGCAGCCGGGGGATTCCTTCGTTCTTTTGGAGTTGATAGAGGTTCAACATTACCTTGGACTGATATTCATGAAACAGATTGCTTATTTATTGCAGGAAGCAACACAGCAGAATGCCATCCAACTTCTATGTTCCGTGTTTGGAACGTACAAGAAAGAGGAGGGTACATTATCGTGGCAGATCCCCGTGAAACCCCTATTGCGAGAAGAGCAGATGTTCATCTTGACTTGAAACCGGGAACGGATCTTGCCCTTGCTAATGGAATCTTAAATCTATTAATTCAAAACGGTTATGCAGACGAAGAATTCATTAATAATCATACGAACGGGTTTGAAGAAACAAAAGAACTTGTAAAAGAATTTACACCGGAATATACGAGTGAGCTTACAGGTGTGGCATCGAAAAAAATCATTCGTGCAGCAGAAATTTATGGGAAATCACCAAATGCCGTTGTCATGTTTGCACGTGGAATCGAACAGCAGCATAAGGGAGTTGACAATGTATCTGGATATACAAACTTGGCGCTTGTGACAGGTAAAATCGGACGGCCAAAGTCTGGTGTAGCGACATTCACCGGTCAAGGAAACGGGCAAGGGGGACGGGAGCATGGCCAGAAAGCCGATTTATTGCCAGGATACCGTAAAATTACAAACCCTGAACATGTAGCGGAAGTTTGTAAAGTATGGAAAATCACTCCTGAAGAAATGCCCCAGCCGGGTGTATCTGCATATGAAATGTTTGAGTTGATGGAACAAAAAACGATTCGCGGACTGTATCTGCTATGTTCTAATCCTGCAGTATCTGCTCCGAATCTGAATTTCGTCAGAACTTCGATGAAAAATCTTGATTTTATGGTGTGTTCGGATTTCTATCTTTCTGAATCAGCCGAGTTTGYGGATGTGATCCTGCCATCTGTAACGTGGTCAGAAGATGAAGGAACAGTTACTAACCTTGAAGGAAGAATTATTAAGATAAATAAGGCACAAGAACCAATCGGTGAATCTAAGCCCGACTGGCAAATACAAGTAGAACTTGCAGAACGTCTTGGAAAAGGAAAATACTTTTCCCATTTGAAAATGGCAAAAGATGTGGCAGATGAATTCAGACTGGCCAGTAAAGGTGGAAATGCCGATTATTACGGCGCCACATGGGATAAGAT